>CAXBHA010000266.1:0-4625 GCA_963974955.1 uncultured Yeosuana sp.
AACTATTCAAAACAGAAAATATGTTGAAAAAGGAAGTGTTGAGGGAGCAGAACGCAATTACACGCAACTAACGTTTAAAAAGGGCAGCGTCAAAGAAAAATTGCTGAATGAAAAGTTTGGTTCTGATAAAGGAAAATTGGTGCCGACAGATGTTGGTATGATTGTTACCGACTTTTTAGTAACTCATTTTGAGCATATTTTAGATTATAATTTTACTGCTAAGGTTGAGGAGGAGTTTGATGATATTGCGGAAGGCAAAGAAGATTGGACTAAAGTAATGAAGAATTTCTATCAAGATTTTCATCCGCAGGTGGAGCATGTTCAAGAAAATGCCGATAGAGAATCTGGAGAGCGCATCCTTGGAACCGATCCAAAATCAGGAAAACAAGTCAGTGTTCGTTTAGGCAAGTTTGGACCCATGGTTCAAATTGGTACGGTAGATGATGAAGAAAAACCACAATTTGCAAGTTTGTCCCCAGAGCAGCAGTTAAATACAATTACCTATGAGGAAGCCATGGATTTATTTCAACTTCCAAAAAATCTTGGTAATTATAAAGGAGAAGAAATTGAAGTAAATAATGGCCGTTTTGGGCCTTATGTAAAGTATGGCAGTAAATTTGTATCGCTTCCTAAAGGCGTAGATCCTTTGAGTGTCGAACTTGAAAATGCGATTGTATTTATTAAGGAAAAGGAAGAAGCCGATGCTCCTATATATATGTATAAAAAATTACCTGTTCAAAAAGGGAAAGGTCGTTTTGGTCCGTTTATAAAATGGAACAATATGTTTATTAATGTAAATAAGAAATATGATTGGGATAATTTATCTGAAAGCGATATTGTAGAACTCATTGAAACGAAAATCCAAAAGGATATTGATAAAGTAATTCATAACTGGGAAGAAGAAGGTATTAGAGTGGAAAAAGCGCGTTGGGGAAGACACACTATTTTAAAAGGAAAAACAAAGATTGAATTAGATAAATCGGTGGATGTGTCTAAAATGACATTAGAAAAAGCACAAGATCTTATAGAACAAAAGACACCTAAGAAAAAAGCTGTTAAGAAAAAAACTGCTACAAAAAAGAAATAGTTTGCCACATGAGATATTCTAATGTATTAAAATATCTAGAATATGTAGGCGAATAGCATATGACAAATAAAAAACATTAAGAATTTAAAATGAACTTTAATTTTCTGTCTCCTGTATCAGATTTGGTGTTAGCACATAACGAATTGCTTTCACAACAGGCCTTAGGGAGAAAGTTGCGAATCCACTCAAAACAAAAAGGCATTCCAGATCTTGAAGGCGTTCATGTGGCACTAATAGGTGTTTTGGAAAACAGAAATGACGCTAACTATATAGGAGAAGAATTTCAGCTAAACGAAATAAGAAAATCATTTTACGCCCTTTTCCCAGGAAGTTGGGACACCAATATTGCCGATTTAGGAGATATTAATAAGGGAGAAACAATTGATGACACCTATTTTGCATTAAAGACGACGCTTGCTATTTTATTAGAAAAGCATATCATTCCCGTTATTATTGGTGGCACACAAGATTTAACGTATGCCAATTATCGTGCCTATGATGCCATTATTCCTATGGTAAATATTGTAAATATAGATTGTAGGTTTGATTTGGGAGATTCTACAAAGCCCATAAAAAACACTAGCTTTGTAGGTAAGATTATATTGGATAAACCTTACAATCTATTTAATTACGCTACTATTGGGTATCAAACCTATTTTAATTCACAAGAAGAAATAGACTTGATGGATAAACTGTATTTTGAATCCTATCGTTTGGGTCAGGTTTCAAATAACATAAAACTGGTTGAGCCTGTATTAAGGGATGCCAATATTGTAAGTATCGATTTAAACTCAGTGAAGAGTTCAGAAGTAAGTTTAAATCAAAAGTATTCGCCCAATGGATTTGATGGCAAGGAAATTTGTGCCATTTCACGGTATGCAGGAATAAGTAATAAGGTGTCTTCCTTTGGGATCTATGAGTACAAACCCTCGAAAGATGATGAGATTACCTCGATGCTAATGGCCCAAATTATCTGGTATTTTATAGAAGGCATTAACTTTAGAGTAAAAGATGATAATTTCAATGATGAAAATAATTATCAAAAATACATTACGTTAGTTGATGATCAAGAGCTCATCTTTTATAAGAGCAATAAAACAGCTAGATGGTGGATCGAGATACCATTTTTAACCGAAGTCAATAATAAATTAAAGAGACACACGTTATTACCTTGCATGCACCAGGATTATCTGGATGCCTGCAATAATAATGTCCCAGATCGCTGGTATAAAGCGTTTCAGAAGAATAGTATCTAGTTTGTAAATACTTGTAAAAGTTGTTTTTTATCGGTAAAAAGCACTTTTTTTACGATGAAATGTATTTTTTTTACGAAAATAGTTGTTTTTTAAAAAATATATAAATATGTTTACACTCTCAAAATTTGGCATAAATAATTAACCTCGAGTTTTCTATGGATATGAAGAAGTTTATTTTATTATCAGTATTATTAACATTGCTTACTAGTTGTGGCTCTAATGATAGAGGTGAATTAGTTGGTGTTAAAGGAAAGAAATGGCATCCTGAAAAGCCCTTTGGAATGGAACTTATTCCTGGTGGTGCTTTTATAATGGGTAAGGCAGATGACGATTTGGCCGGCGTACATGATGCACCGGCAAAAACAGTTACTGTTCGAGCTTTTTATATGGATGAAACCGAAATCACTAATAGCGAGTATCGTCAATTTGTAAATTGGGTTAGAGATTCCATTATTAGAACTAAGTTGGCTATTTTGGCAGACGAAGTTGGTAAAGTACCTGATGATGGTGGAATTGGTGAGTATGCATTTAAAGATGCCGATACCGCAAATATGTCGGTCTATGAAAAGTATATGTTTGAAAACTATACCGGATTGGGACCTACTGGATATGAAGGAAGAAAGTTAAATAAAGATGTTGATTTAATTTTTGATACTGCTGATTATCCAGATGAATATTATGCAGAAGTTATGGATACCATGCACCTTCCACTTGAAGAGTCCTATAACGGACAACGCACATGGGATGTAAATAAATTTCAATTTCAATATACGTATATGGATATTGAAAAGGCTGCGAAAAACAGAAACTTAAAACGTAAAGACGTTTTAATAAAAGAGCAGTTAAAAATATACCCAGATACAACCACATGGATAAGAGATTTTGCATACTCCTATAATGAGCCCATGCACAATGATTATTTCTGGCATGAAGCTTACAGTGATTATCCGGTAGTTGGAGTTACTTGGCAACAAGCCAAGGCATTTTGCCAATGGCGAACCTTATATAAAAACGGCTATCAAAAATCAAGAAAAGGAGCTGCCTTTGTAAATTCTTTCAGATTACCTTCTGAAGCAGAATGGGAGTATGCGGCAAGAGGTGGATTGCAAGCAGCAACCTACCCGTGGGGTGATTTTTACACAAAGAGCGATAGAGGCTGTTTTATGGCAAATTTTAAACCAGTAAGAGGCGATTATGCAGCAGATCAAGCTTTATATACTGTAGAAGCAAAATCTTACGAGCCTAATGATTATAACCTATATAATATGGCAGGAAATGTTTCAGAATGGGTAAATGCATCGTATGATCCATCCTCTTATGAATATGTTTCAACAGTAAATCCAAGTTTAAACGAAAATGACAATCAACGTAAAGTTGTTCGTGGCGGATCTTGGAAAGACGTTGCGTATTTTTTACAAGTTAGTTCGAGAGATTATGAATATGCAGATTCGGCAAGATGCTACATAGGATTTAGAACTGTACAAGATTACATGGGGACACAAGTAACAAAAAACGCAAAGAATAAATAACAACAATTTTAATACTATTAATTAACCTACTTAAGTATTTTACTTAAATTAAAAACCGAAAATTATGGCACAGTCAAGAGCAAGTAAAAAGTTTATGAATTTAGCTTATGGATTAGGAGCATCAATTGTAATAGTTGGAGCGCTATTTAAAATCATCCATTTTGAATTAGGCCCTTTAACAGGTAACGTTATGTTAACCTTGGGTCTGGTTACCGAAGCAATTATTTTTGCTATTTCAGCATTTGAGCCCGTAGATGGTGACTTAGATTGGTCATTAGTCTATCCAGAATTAGCTGGTGGAGAATCGACCAGTAACAAAAAAGAATCAAAAGACGCCCAAGGCCTGCTGTCTAAAAAATTAGATGAGTTATTAAAAGACGCAAGAATTGATGGTGAACTCATGGCAAGTTTAGGAGACAGCATTAAAAACTTTGAAGGCGCTGCTAAAAATATGTCATCAACAGTAGATTCTATTGAAGCTACAAAAAAATATGGTGAAGAATTATCGTTAGCTGCTGCTCAAATGGAGTCTTTAAACAGCTTATATAAAGTACAGTTAGATAGCATCAATCGTCAAGCGTCCATTAATGAAGAGTCCATCGAAAATGCTGCTAAATTAAAAGAACAAATGCAATCTTTAGCATCTAACTTATCATCGTTAAATGGAGTGTATGGTGGCATGTTGTCTGCAATGAACAAAAACTAATTATGGTTTTTACCCAAATTTTAATATTTAACCAAAAAACCTAATTA
>CAXBHA010000267.1:0-4616 GCA_963974955.1 uncultured Yeosuana sp.
AATCTGTTTATTGATTACTAGAAACTTAAAGATTGCTTCGTTCCTCGCAATGACGGAAAAACCAAACTTTTTAGACAGCCTCTTTTATATGATTTTTTTTATCACCCTAAGTTTATGAGTGTGTAATTTTGTGTCAACATTATAGATACCAGAATGGTCTAGTCTATCAATTCTTACCTTTCCGTGAGCGTGAATAATATAATTGTCTTTCATGATAATTCCAACATGAACAATGGCACCTTCATTGTTATCAAAAAAAGCCAGATCACCAGGTTCGCTTTCTTCAATAAAACTTAACACATCGCCTTGTGTGGCTTGTTGAGAAGCATCACGAAAAAGACTGTATCCATTAAGTTTATATACCATTTGTGTAAACCCAGAGCAATCAATTCCAAAGGGACTTTTTCCTCCCCATAGGTATGGTGAGTTTAAATATAAAAAGGCAGTTTTAATAAGATTGCGTTTTGGTTTTTTACCATGAATTATATGTCCATCATGTGAATGATTTAAAATAGATAAACCATTTAACGAAGACCCCAATAAAATGGGGTGTAACTCATCATTCTTATCCTGAATAAATTCAACTAAATCAACGGCCAGTTTTGGAACGGATTTAATTAGTTTTTTATAATCGATTTCAGAAATTCCTTGATACTGTTTGTTATCTATCCAACCTTCATAGGAATCAAATGCAAGTCGAATTTTACTCCAAGATTTACGCTGTTCAATTATTTTAAAAAAATCGCCATAAAGTAATTGCGATACCAATTCACTTTTATCAGAAGATTCAAACCTTAAAGGAACAATGCTTAAGTTACAAATTCCGTATTGCATAAACGTATTATCTGTTTGCCATTTTCATTGATTGTTTTAAAACATTAACAAGTAACCTATTCATAACAGAATGAAAATTTTAAATAGTATATCATAATCAATAAGTAATAACAATAATATATATATTAACGTTCAATAATAATAGCTGATGCGCCACCACCGCCATTACAAATCGCAGCAGCGCCAATTTTTGCATTATTTTGTTCTAAAACATGTAATAAGGTTACTATGATTCTGGCACCAGAGCAACCAAGTGGGTGACCTAGTGACACAGCGCCACCATTTACATTAACATTACTATCATTAAGTTTAAGTATTTTCATATTGGCTAAACCAACTACTGAAAAGGCTTCGTTAAACTCAAAATAATCGACATCCTGAATAGTAATCCCAGCTTTTTTTAAGGCTTTTGGCAACGCTTTGGCAGGAGCGGTTGTAAACCATTCTGGTTCGTGGGCGGCATCGGCATAACCAGTAATAGTAGCGAGAACCTTTAAGCCTAATTCTTTGGCTTTTTCCTTGCTCATTAATACAATCGCAGCAGCTCCATCATTTATGGTTGATGCATTTGCGGCTGTTACAGTACCATCTTTTGTAAATGCCGGACGAAGATCTGGGATTTTTTCAATTTTCACATTCGTATATTCTTCATCTTTACTGATTATTAATGGTTCTCCCCTGCGTTGTGGTACTTCTACAGGAACAACTTCATTAGTGTATTTTCCTGCATTCCAAGCAGCTTCAGACCGTTTATACGATTGAATGGCAAAGGCATCCTGGTCTTCTCTAGAAAATTTATATTCGGTTGCACAGGCATCAGCACAAACCCCCATGGCATTTTGATCATAAGCATCTACCAATCCGTCTTTTTGCATACCATCCACTAATGTAGATGGACCAAATTTAGTGCCGATTCTATTATATAAATAATGTGGGATTAAACTCATGTTTTCCATACCACCAGCAACCATAATATCAGCATCACCTAGTGCAATGGACTGGGCAGCCAGCATAACGGCTTTCATGCCCGAAGCACACACTTTATTAATGGTGGTACATGGTACTGTATTAGGGATACCGGCATACATAGCAGCTTGTCTTGCAGGCGCTTGACCTACACCGGCTTGAACTACATTACCCATTAAAACTTCTTGAACAAGTTCTGGTTTTAAATTAATCTTTGCTAAGGCGCCTTTAATGGCTATAGCTCCTAATTTTGGCGCAGGAATAGTTGATAATGACCCTAAAAAACTACCTATTGGTGTTCTGGCAACAGATACAATAACGACTTCTTTACTCATTTTTTAAGCGTTTAGTTTTACTAAAGCGAAAATAATCATTTTTTAGCAGAATTTAGAACGATTACTGTATTATAAAAAATCAAAAAAGCGTATATTTTACTACATTTGAAAACTTTAACAGATATAATGAAAGACTTTATAAATTTATTGTACAGAAATCATTCCTTGATTTATAAAGGGCTGTTGTTTTTTTTTACAACGTTTTTAATTGTGTATTTGTTTCCTAAAACGGGAAAGTTTAAGTATAATTTTGAAAAAGGCAAACCTTGGCAATCTGAAAATTTATATGCCCCTTTCAATTTTGCCATTAAAAAGTCTGACGATGAAATTGCACAAGAAAAAACAGCAATTTCTGAGAATTCATTTTTGTATTTTAATGTGGATACATCTATTAAAAATGAAATTGGGAATTTATATGAAAAGCAATATAAAACAGCATTTTCTGATTCAGTTTCAAAAAGAGAATTAAACAAACTTTATCGTGTTGGAAAAGAGATTATTAAAGAGCTGTATTTTTTTGGGGTTTTAACTGAAAATTATAATTTTCCTCCAGATAAAATGGCAGTGATTCTTGAGGATAGAGTTGAAAAACATACAGTAAAATACGCTGATTTAGTTAATCAAGATCAAGTTTCAGCTATCATAAACAAGGTTTTAATTGAGAAAAATAGCACTACTTATAAAACTAATTTTACGTCATTATTTTTTGATTTAATTCAACCAAATCTTTCATTTGATAAATCGTTTACAGAAAAGGCTATTAAAGAAGAATATGATAAAATTGCCTATACAAGAGGCAGTATTGAAAAAGAGACCTTGATTATTTCTAAAGGTGAATTAGTTGAGGGCAATAAATATCAAGTTCTAGTTTCTTTAAAATCGGAATATGAATCCCAGGTTTGGAGTGCTTCTAATTATAATTGGATTTTAATAGCCTATACATTATTAGTCTCATTGGCCCTTTTAATGTTGCTTTTGTTCCTTAGAAAATATAGATTGGAGGTGTTCGATAACAATACGAAAGTTACCTTTATTTTCTTTAATATTTTTTTAATGGTATTTATTACAACCATGGTTGTAAATTATAATTCTAAATACATCTATGTTGTTCCTATTAGCATATTGCCTTTAGTTTTTAAAGCTTTTTTTGATGCCCGCTTGGGTTTGTTTGCACATGTTATTACCGTACTTTTATTAGGATCTATTGTTCCCAATAGTTATGAATATATGTTTTTGCAAATTATTGCAGGCATTGTTACCATATTAACCGTTTCTGAGCTCTATAAGCGTGCTAATTTATTTATATCCGTTGGCCAAATTACTCTAATTTATATTATTGCTTATTTCGCGTTTTTTGTGATTCATGAAGGAAGTGTTGATACCATTAAATGGGAAACCTTTATTTGGTTTATTCTTGGCGGTCTGGCTACTTTGTTCGTTCAACCTCTAATTTATATTTACGAAAAACTCTTTGGATTGGTCTCAGATGTATCGCTATTAGAGTTATCAGACACGAATACAAAACTTCTAAAGGAGCTATCCAATAAGGCTCCAGGAACATTTCATCATTCATTGAATGTTGCAAATTTGGCCGAGGCCTGTGCCAATGAAGTAGGGGCTAACGCCATGTTAATTCGTGTTGGTGCATTGTACCATGATATTGGTAAAATGAGAAATCCGACCTATTTTATTGAAAATCAATCTACAGGAATCAATCCCCATGACGAATTATCATCAAAAGAAAGCGCTAGAATAATTATTGATCATGTAATATTTGGTATCGAAATTGCGAAAAAATATAATTTGCCAGATAGGGTTATAGATTTTATAAGAACGCATCACGGAACCAGTATGGTTTACTATTTTTATATTAAAGAAAAGGAACTTCAGACAGAGGTAGATAAATCAAATTTCATGTATTCTGGACCTAAGCCATTTAGCAAAGAAACAGCCATTTTAATGATGTGTGACAGTGTAGAAGCAGCATCAAAAAGTTTAAAGGAACCTACATCAACAAAAATTGATGCCTTTGTTGAAAACATTATAAATAAACAAATAGAAGAGGGACAATTTTTAAATGCGAACATCACGTTTAAAGAAATTCAATCTATCAAAAAAGTGTTAAAGCACAAGCTTGCAAACATTTATCATTTGCGTATAGAATATCCAGAATAATATTTTTAAAAAATTAATTAAATAGTTGTGTTCTTAAAGATGATACGTTACATTTGCATCCGCAATTTTATTGCTAAAGTTCATTAAAAATAGGAGAGGTGCCAGAGTGGTAATGGAGCAGATTGCTAATCTGTCGACGCGTAAGTGTCGCCAGGGTTCGAATCCCTGTCTCTCCGCATAACTGACAATTGTCGGTTTTTTGAAATTGATTTATTGAAATCGTACACCATTCGGGGTGTAGCGTAGCCCGGTATCGCGCCTGCTTTGGGAGCAGGAGGCCGCAGGTTCGAATCCTGCCACCCCGAC
>CAXBHA010000268.1:0-4612 GCA_963974955.1 uncultured Yeosuana sp.
TGATTGGCAGAATGGTCAATTCCGATAAAATCTACATTAATAATCTTGTATGAACCTAAGCTAAGACCTCTAAAGATTTATATAATTGGAAGACCAGTATTATAAATTAGAGGATACACTCTTGATGAAATTAAGGAGCTTATTAGAAAAGATGAACGGTATACGATTGGATTTAGACTATATGCTGTTTATCAGGTTTCTATGTGGCAACCCATTCGAAAATTAGAAGAACTATACCAGACAAGTTTCAATCAGACAACTAACTGGGTTCATCGCTTTGAACAAAATGGTTTAGACGGTTTGAGGGATAAATCCGGGAGAGGAATATAATCTTCTTTGTTATCAGAGCAAAAGATAGCCTTGTCCTATAATACTCTTGCTGAATGACTCTCTGGTAGGCCACGGGTTTAATTCATAAATATGGACCGGACCTATGGTAATTAATTGAGTAAAGGAAACCTTTGGAGTTGAGTTTAATAAGGCCCAGATTTGCAATATTATTAGGTAATTGGGATTCAGTTGTCAAAAAGTAAATGGATTTTGTCTCAAAACAGTCTAAAAAAATCTCCTAGAAAGTCCGCCTGATATCATTTTTCTATATCAGGATGAGTTCTCTTTGCCAAATACGGAAACTGTTGGTTATAAATGGTGAAGAGTTGGTAGCTAACCAAAAATAATGAAACAGCAGAGAAACAGGGAAAGGAGAGCTGTAATGGGTAGCTATAATTTTGATACTAGTCAAATAACAATCTCCTTCCTTCAAAAAGCATCTCAAGAAGATACTATCGAAATATAGAACCCATTTAAGGATCATTATGGTATTGGATAATGTCCGATACCAACATGCCAGGCTGCTAAAAAAATGGATATTGAAAAAATCGGTTTTGGAACTGGTTTATTTACGCCTCTACCCACCAGAGTTGAATCGATTGTGAGTGCATGGTGGTACATAAGAAAAAAATAACACACAATAGTTTTATCCAAACCATGGAAGAAAGAAAAGTAGTGTTCTGGAAAATGTTTTCCCATTTCCAAAAACCAAATGAGGAGATGAAAATAGCATGTGAAATTGATTATTAGACTTTATATAATTGTATTTTTCAAAAATATACTGATGATTTATGTAGCAAGAAATTTTTGGTAATTGCTCGAAACTAGGTTAAATATATTAAAGTTTAGCTTTAGTTTTAGTATTTGTTCAAAGCCGTAAGGATATGGTTTCACTTTTTGAGTAAACGGTTTTAACTACTCGAAAGTATATTTCCCTATCTTTTAACGGTAATTACTTTGGCCCTTTTCTCCCATTCGGAGATTTAAAGTTTAAAAGATATTTGCTTTTTTTCCATACATATGTATATTCCGATCATTTTTGGGTACTTCGTAAAATTTGGTGATCTTTAAGCTGGTATTTATTCCTTTTGCAAATTCTTTTTATCTGGATTCCGAAATCATTGCATAAATAATTTATGTTTTGAGGTTTCCTTTTTTGTTAGAAATAAGTTCTTTGAATTCATTTGTGAGTATGCCTAATTCATTTATCACTTCTGGATTTTCTATTGAAAATCCAGATTGTTCTAATTTTCCCTCTTTGGACAATTCATGAAGGCCAAATTGTATGTGAAACAAAATTAAATAGGTTCGAGTGTCCGTAAAAGATTCATTTCCCTGTGGTCTAGGTGTTATGGTCATCATTAATTTGCATATATATACTTACTCAGAATTGGATATGTTTCTAGTTTAAGTCAATATAATACAGAATAATATAATTGAGTTCACCTCTGGAATTATTTGAAATGGACATCAAGAAGATTAAGATAGTCAAAGACAATAGTTACGCTTAAATCCTTACCCTAATAGATATCTTTATGCGAGCCACATTATATTTGCGTATATGAAGAAATGCTAGGTGAAAATGGCTTGGGAGGAAGCTATTTATATTTATTTTACATCCTGATGTTCTTCTTGCCAACGTGATTTAAATAGAGTTAAGAACCGATATGGTTCACAGGTTGGAGCAAAACTGTTCTGGGAATTTTTTGAGGATAAATATATCAACCAAGTGTTTACCTGTCCCTTTTTACTCTAATAAAATGGAAATGTGGAATACTCTCACAAGATCCTTGGTAGGGCTACTGGAATCCAATTTGTCTGGTCAATGGATGAGCTAGAAAATTGATTAGAGACCATCTATGAAAAATATACCAACAAGTTAATTTACTCTTCCATATTTTATCTTTTGTTAATGAATTTTTGTCAATTATGAGATTAAGGTGAAATTATCTATTTGAATTACGCGTTTGGTAAATATTAAAAATACCTTTAGGTTTACTTTAAACAAAGATTTTATGGAAAAAAGATATAAGGGTCTCTCCATATTTGAATTTCAGAGGATGTATCCTACTGATAGAGAATGTTATAAATATTTGGCAGAACTAAAGTGGAAGGATGGTTATGTTTGTAAAAAATGTGGTAACACCCATTATTGTAAAGGGATTAATGAGTTTGATAGGCAATGTACGAAATGCCGCAGACTTGAATCTCCTACGGCGGGCACGCTTTTCCACCAGGTAAAGTTTCCGCTTCTAAAAGCCTTTTACATTGTTTATTACGTTTCCACCAGTAAAAATGGGATCAGTAGCAGCGAATTTAGCCGAAAACTTGAATTACGTCAAAAAACCTGTTGGCTTTTCAAACATAAGGTCATGAATGCGATGGAAAGCAGCCAAAATTTCCCCATGGTTGGTAAGGTTGAAGTGGATGAGACCTATGTCGGTGGTCAGGACGACAAAGACTTGGGAAGAAACGAGGGGAAAAGAAAATCATGGTTGTGGGCATAGAAAAGGGTGCAAAAGGTATTTCCCGATGGTACGGCAGAGTGGTGGAAACTGCCACCAAGGTCAACTTGGGAGGTTTTATGAGGGATCATATCAGTGCTGACGCCGAAGTCAAAACCGACTATCGGAGTGGTTATAACGGCATGGAGACACATTTCCCAAAAATGACCCGTGAAAAATCCGAGAAGAAAGGCGAGAACTTCAAGCAGATGCACCGCGTGATCATGATGTTCAAAGCCTGGCTTAGGGGTACACAACATTCTGTCATGACCTTACAACCTTATATCAACGAATACACTTACAGGTTCAACCGCCACAAAATGAGCCAAGGGATCTTCGAGAATTTAATCCGGAGTATGATGGCAAAGCCTCCATATTTATATAAAGAGTTTATTTATCAAGTGCCTAATTCAATTATCTATTTTATAAAAGGAAATAATAAATTTGAATTTACGCTTAACATCCCCTAACAAAACATACCGGGTATTGGGGATCTGAGGGAAGTTTCCTGCTCAAATTTAGACCTTCTGGATATGGGATGAAATTTGCAAAGAAAAGAAGTGAATGGATTCAAACCAGTGAATGAACCCAACGCTCAAAATAATACGACATCGGCTCATAGGTCACTTTCGGTTGTTTCCTGTTGATACAAGGTTAAGTTCTTGTGAATTGTTCATACGATAGTAAAATTAATATTGTTCGATTAATAGAGGACTAGACCACCATAGACATCTTATTAAAGGTCTACATTTTATATGTTTCTTATTCAATCAAATTTAAAAGATACGTTTACAAGATATTTATTTGCATTGACAAAAAAATACTAATTTTTATGATAGTTATTACTAAATTATAATTGAACTAAATATTATAATTATGAAAAATAAGTTTAAAATCATCATCAGAGTTTTTTGTGCCACAATTCTCAGTATTGGGTTTTTTTCTACAAATAAGTCAGAAGCGACTACTTACATCATGATCGAAGGATGTGAAGAATGTTTACCGATGGTTGTTACAAGGTGTAGACCTATTGGAACAGCTCCTTGTTATCCTGAATTACAGGAATTATGTATAGATCTTTGTGATGGTGGTGGTTGCTAATTTTTCACAAATGTTATTATGTTAAACAAGATTCAAAATATATTAATATTCTTGTTTTAATATGTATTTTATTAACTTGGGTTTGTTGAGAAACCCAACTAACTCAATTTACTAAAACCAGCTCAGATTGTAATCTGGACTGGTTTTTTGATTTTAAAATTTTCTATTCTAAAAGCCTTTTACATTGTTTTTTACGTTTCGACAAGTAAAAACGGAATCATTAGCTGTGAATTGAGCCGAAAGCTTGAACTGCGCCAAAAAACCTGCTGGCTTTTCAAGCAGAAGGTTATGAAGGCAATTGAAAGTAGTCAAAATTTCCCTATGGTTGGGAATGTTGAAGTGGATGAGATCTATGTCGGAGGACAAGACCACAAAGCATTGGGAAGAAACGAGGGGAAAAAGAAAATCATGGTTGTGGGCATAAAGAGGAGTTCGAAAGGAGTTGTGTGATGGTGTGGTAGAGTAGTAGAAACCGCTTCCAAGGTTAATCTAGGAGGTTTTATGAGGGTTCACATCAGCAGTAATGCAGAGGTCAAAACTTCCTATTGGAGTGGTTATAAAGGTATGGAGGCACATTTTCCAAAAATGACCCGTGAAAAATCCGGGAAGTAAGGCGAGAACTTTAAGCATATGCACCGCGGGATCATGATGTTCAAAGCCTGGCTTAGGGGTACACA
>CAXBHA010000269.1:0-4603 GCA_963974955.1 uncultured Yeosuana sp.
GAGACCTTGTTTTTTTCTTATTGTTTTTTTTGTATTCATTCTGTTGTGATGCATTTAATAACCGTGCTTTTACATTATCATTCCATGAAATATCAAACGTATCCAATAACTCCTGCTTAATGTTTTCATCATAGATTGGGCAGGTCACTTCTACTCTGTTTTCAATATTCCGTGTCATCCAGTCGGCCGAGGATATATATATATTAGGATTATTATTGTTTCCAAAAACATAGAGCCTTGAATGCTCTAAAAATTTATCCACAATGCTAATAACCTCAATATTTTCACTCATTCCCTTTACTCCCGGTATTAAACAGCAAATTCCACGAACAATCATTTGGATTTTCACACCTGCATTACTGGCTTCATAAAGTTTATCTACCATGTTATAGCTGGAAATACTATTTATTTTTACCCGAATGTACCCTGGCCTACCACGTTTTACATTGTAAATTTCATTATCAATTAAATTAAATAAAGCTCTTTGGGTATAATGTGGTGATGTAATGATATGCTTGTACTTAAAAATTTGATAATTTGTCTCAAAAAAAGAAAACACCTTATCAATGTCTTTTAATAAACTCTGGTTCGCGGTAAAAAGCGTGTAATCGGTATATATTCTCGCGGTAGATTCATTAAAATTCCCGGTACTTATAAATCCGTAGCGCTTAATTTTTTTATGTTCTTCGCGTTCAATAATACATGTTTTACTATGTACTTTTAAACCCTGTACTCCAAACACCAAATGAATGCCTTCTTTTTCCATTTGATGTGCGTAATCTATGTTTGCTTGTTCATCAAATCTGGCTTGTAATTCAATTGAAACGGTCACCGTTTTTCCGTTAATGGCGGCATTGATGAGTGAGCTAGCAATATGGGAAATCTCTGCTAAACGATAAATGGTTATTTTTATGGTTTTAACATTATTATCTAACGCTGCCTCTCTTAAAAATTTTACGACGTATGCAAACGTGTGGTAAGGGGCATAAATTAAATAATCCTTTTTTGAGATTTCTTTAAAAATACTCCCTTCTAGCGGTAGTCCTTTTACCCGTAGCCCTTTAATTCTGCTGTATAATAAATCCTCTCTACCTAGGCTTGGAAAATTCATATAATCACGCCGATTATGATAACGCCCCCCTGGAATGATGCTATCCTCAGAATCGATTCCCATCTTAGACATTAAGAATTGTAATGTATCTGTGTTGATGGTTTTATCATAAACAAAACGAACAGGCTGCCCTATTTGCCTATGTTTCACGCTATCCGATATTTTTTCAATAAAACTTTTGCTTAAATCACTTTCAAAATCAAGTTCTGCATCACGCGTTATTTTAATCATATGAGCCGATATACTTTCATACTCAAAAATATTAAAAATATCATCAAGACAATACCGTAACAGATCATCAAGCATGATTATAAAATTCATACCATTATTTTGCGGCAATTCTATAAAACGATTTATAGATTTGGGGATTTCTATTAGAGCGAATTGTTTTTTGTTGTCTTGCAATTTCATTCTAACCGCTAAGTAGGCCGCACTATCCTTTAAATTTGGAAGTCGAACTAAATCATTTAATATAATGGTTACAAGAGCAGGACTAACTTTCTGAATAAAATAATTCTTAATGTATTCATGCTGAAAATCACTAATTTGGGTTTCATCTATGATATAAATATTTTCATCTTCTAATTTAGACTTAATATTATTTAAAACTTCCAAACTTTCACTTTGTTGCTCAATAACAATTTCAGTTATAATTTCCAGTAACTCATGAGCTTTCATGCCACCTAATTCGCTCTTGCCAGCTTTCCCCGCCTGAACTATACGCTTGACGGTTGCGTAACGCACTTTGAAAAACTCATCTAAATTATTAGAAAAAATTCCCAAAAACCTAAAACGCTCAATAAGCGGAACAGTTTCATCAGCAGCTTCCTGTAAAACGCGAGCGTTAAATTGTAACCAACTAATTTCTCTATTTATATAACTATTATTATGCTTTTCGGCTTTAGTCATCTACAACTCTTTATAATTATTTACAAATATATTCTATTTAAATAAACTATAAACGATAGATAAATATTGATTTATGAATCTCATGTTTTCTATCTAAAAATCATTTTAATTTTAATAAAAATATATTTATTCAGATTTTTAATACGATGTAATGAAATTATTTGTACACACATACTTACACAGTATTCGTTTGGTCGATTTTATGTGTACTTTAAAAGGTTGTTTTTGTATATTGTTCTCTAAATTACAATTAAAGGACAATCGTTCTTTTTATCCCTCTCAATAAAAAGGAAGGCTGCAAAAGCTTTAACATTGGTGCTCAATGTTTTCCCTCATGGCTTTTTGATATTATATTTTTTTATTTAGGAATTAAAAAATTGATATTCAAATATTTACTGACTAAAATAAAAGTTATGAAAAACATTACAAGCATAAAAAATTCTCTTGGTATTGTAGTTACAGCATTTTTATTTCTCAAAAGTTTAGAAATTTTAAAGATCAGTAACAATCAATGGCAATGTTTAACAATGGTTCTTTCGTCTTTAATATTAACAACAAATGAGATGAATGCCCAGATAAAAGTTCCTTTTCAGCCACGATATAATGAATACGTAAAAGGAGATGTTACCATTATTGCCAATAATATGATCTCTAGAGATGCCACGGCAGATTATAATGGTGGAGATGATAACCATGATTTTTCTGATAATGTTTATGTTGATATTGACAACGACCCAAGCACGTTTAATTCGAGCAGTGCTTTTTTAGATAATCCAGAACCTAATTTACCTTGTTTGTTAATAAAAAGAGTGTATTTATATTGGGCGGCTGCCGATTTAGAACCTGACACCTCCGATCCAAACTCCGACAATCAGCCCAATTGGAATTTTAATGATATAAAATTAATGCTTCCAGGGGAAACAAATTACACAACCTTGACTGCTGATGATATTATATTTAGAGGGCGAGACACTCATTTTGGAAACGACCCTTACATATGTGTAAAAGACATTACGAGTTTAGTAAATGGATTAGCCAGTCCTTTTGGATCGTATCAAGTTGCCAATGTTGAAACTAAAATTGGAGGCTTATGGACTCATGATAACAGGAATGCCGGAACATCGGGAGGTTGGCAAATGGTTTTTGTTTATGAAAGCCCGTTATTACCTGCAAGAAATATTAGCCTCTTTGATGGTTATGCGCATGTTACTTTGAACACAAATAATTTTGACATTAATTTTACTGGATTTCAAACCGTACCATTTGGTCAAGTAAAAGCCGATGTTGTTATTGGTGTTTTAGAAGGTGATAGAGATTTATATCAGGATAGGCTTCAAATTATAGATGCGGCAAATAATTATGTTGACCTTTCTACCCCTTTGCGGGATGTTGATAATTTCTTTAATAGTCGCATTACCGTCGATGGATCCGAGTTTTTAAATAGAATTCCTGCGAGCACAAATACATTAGGGTTCGATGCTTCGGTTTTCCCCTTAGATAACCTGGGTAACAGTATTATAGCAAATAATCAAACATCGGCTACCATACGACTTACATCCGATCAAGAGACCTATGGATTATATTTATTAGGCCTATCGGTAGAAGTATGGGAACCAGACATTACGCCTATTTATTTGACCTATAACTCAATGAGCAATGCGAACCAAGCACCAAACGAAATTTTAAATTTCAACCTTAATTTTTCAAACACAGGAAATGATAATGTTAGAAATTTAAGTCTTGCAACTGTACTGCCTTCACAAGTGTCTTTTGTATCAGTAGGAAATTTACCTGCTGGTGTAACGTATACCTACGATTCTACAACCAACACCCTTGTATTTAATTGTGCCGATGGCATTGTAGATGTTGGTGATCCTGCGCTTGATATTCCGTTTAATTTACAAGTTAGAAGTGAATGTTATTTTTTAGAACAAAATTGCGATTTATCTTTTGATTTTCAATTTACAGCAACCTATACCGGCGAACAAAACCCAACCGTTCAAACTGATTATAGCTCTGCTAGTGATAACCTTTGCTTACCTAATAGTCCAGTAACAGCCACAATAATTCAACCATTTATAGATTGGGCAGTGCCTAATCAAAGTTTTGATCGGGTTTTAGAATGTGATGATAGTATAGGTCTTGCCAATGCCTTACTTTTAGAACCTACAACCACCAAATGTGTTTCAATTACCAATAAAACAGTTGGAGCATTTGTTCCAGATCCAAATTGCCCAAATAGTGGGACCTATACAAATACGTGGAGTTTTGGTGGTGCCTGTGTAAATCCAATTCCAGATTTTGTTCAGGTGATTACTATTCAAGACACAACACCTCCTGTATTAATTACAGATCCCCCTTCAGATATATCATTAATTTGCGAACCAGAACCCGAACGACCTACTTTAGAATTCGCTGATTCTTGTTCTTCTAATATAAATGTTGTGTTTTCAGAACAAATAAATACTATTGATCAAAATGGTTATCAAATAGTTAGGACTTGGGTTGCAGCTGATCAATGCAATAACTCAACGACATTCACTCAAACCATAGACATGCTTTCTTATGAACAAACTACTTATG
>CAXBHA010000270.1:0-4603 GCA_963974955.1 uncultured Yeosuana sp.
ATCATACACCAAAAAAATATTACAAGATGAGTATCCTGAAGATATTCAGGTATATTTAGTGGCAATTGAAAATACTAAACTAGAAGTTGATTTAAGTGATGTTGTAAAAGAAGCCGGAGACAAAGTAGTTCAGCATATTTTAGAAGACCTAAATTTATCGATTCCGATGTGATTACGAAAATTAACTTAAAGACTTCACATATTTATTTGGACCATGAATTGGTTGAACCAATTTTTGGTGAAATCCATTATGCTTATGTGACCTATGTTAAAGAACAAGGTAACATTTTGATTACACCTGTTTCCAGTCAATGGTTTGTTAAACTTTACAAACCAACGCAGTTTCTTTTAAAATCCCGTAATTTGAAAGGCGATAAAACACTTGCGATACGGGAGATTTTGATAGACAACGATTTGGATACGACAGATAGGCCATTAGGCTACGAAATCATTGAGAAAACCAGCTTGATAAAGGTGAATATTTCATGACGAAGCAAAAAAACAACTGGCTTTTGGATTCAGAGGTACAATACAAAGTTACCCCTGTAAAAGGTCGTTGGGAAGTTTCACTTATTTTTATCAATACAAAAGACCCGAATCAGGTTTTGATTAAAACTATTGGTGATTACCGTTCTGAGCGACTAGCTGAAATTTATGGAAGAAGTATGCAGCAAACGGCGGCAAAAGACCCTAGAGGTTCACAAAAAGTAGATAAAGATGCTTACAATATTAACAACAACTGACACTAACCAAAAAATTCTAAATACTATTGCGTCTATTGATAGATTAGATGAATTGGTTACTGTTACTCAGGATTCAAATACCATAACTGATTTTAAAACCTTAGTGATAAATTCTGATGAGATTATAGTTCCTTTGGATTGGTATGATTTGGAACCACCTTATGTGTTTCCAACTACCCCATTTACTAAAGAAAACTTACTCGCTTTGGTTTTTTATAAATTAGGAAATCAACAGAAATCATTTGAGTTTGTTTCAGAAGAATCTCTTTTATATCAGCATCTTTTGATTGCTACCCATTTACAGTTTGGATACGAGATTTCGTCCTCCATGGTTGATTTCTGTTATCGTACATCACTACACAATAATGCCGTAGTGAACTACTATGGGATAGTCGAAGGTCCTAAAAGCAACGAAGAACTTAAAAAGGAATTTTCCGAAGCACTTTCCAAAGCTGAAAATGATGAAATCAGAGTATTTACGGCAAAACATTTTCTAAACTTACTTCTAGACTATGGGGAATTGAAGGAAGCAAAACGACTAGTAGAAGCACAACTTTCGATTGCCATCTCTAATGACGCTAAAAATGCAATGAGCACGCATTTAGCCGGAATTCTAATGGCAGAATTAGAGGTGCCTTATAGTAAGAAAAAGTTAGATGAAGTTCACGATGTGCAATTATCAGCAATTGCTTATTACGAGTCAAAAAATCTAAAAGTACAAGCAGGTATGTTGTTAGTTGATGCAGCGGAAATCGCCAATTTCAAGAAAGATTATATTGCATCAAAAGAACTGATCAATAAGGCGATTCAATATTTTAAACAAGCGGATATTCCAGAATTTTTAGGGGAAGCGGGATTCAAAAAAGGTATTCTCTTATATACATGGTCAAAAAATGGAAGTCCACAATATTACAAAGCAGCTATAAATGCTTTTCAAGATGTATTAAAAGTTTTTAAGCGGGATACACATCCGCAGAAATTCGCTGATGTTCATCACAATCTGGCTTTGATATATTCAGAAATCCCTGTTAGTTCAGAGGAAAAGGCAATGTGGACCGCCTTTTGCGCGTCTTCATTTAAAGAGGTTTTGGCGTTTTATACTAAAGACAAGTACCCGTATGAAAACGCTATGGCCAGTCATAACTATGCAACAGCTTTGATGGATTTTCCACCAGCTAAAATCCATAATAATTTAAAAAAAGCAGCTCTGCTTTTTAACGAAGCCCTTGATGTACGAACGGCAAACGCTTATCCTTTTGAACGTGCATTGACACTTCTCAACCAATTGGAATTGGGCTGGCTCACTCACAATGAAGATAGTTTGGGAGAACTTGAAAAATATGAAGATATGAAGTCAAAAGCCGAAGAAGTTTTGGTATTGGTTAGCGATGCTAATTTGATTTCACAGGCGAACGACCATTTAAAAGAACTAGAAAAAGTTAAAAGTTTAATTTAATGCATGAAACATCTATAGTAAATAGCATTATGCGAACGCTTGAACAAGAGTTTGAAACCGAAAAATTGAATAGGTTAAAAGCTATTCATTTGAAAGTTGGTATACTTTCAAATATCGAACCACGACTTTTACACAATGCTTATAGTGCTTATCATATAACAAATCCCGGTTACCATCATGTCGAAATGCATATAGAATCAACTAGTCTGAAAATACATTGTGAATTTTGTGACTATATTACCGACGTAGAGAAATATCGATTCATTTGTAATCAATGTGGAAAGCCCAGCAAGAATGTGATTCAGGGCGAAGAAATGCTGATTCACAAAGTGGAATTCGAAGACTGACCTTGCTGGTCGGGTGATTATTAAAAGTAAAACCACATGTGGTTTCCCAAATAAAAAAGAAAATGGTAGAAAAATCAACAAAAGCAGCACGAGGAACGGTACAATGCGAAAACACCAATATCAATTTGCTCAAAGCCAATGATTTTGTAGCGGATATAATTAAGAAGGAGATGGCAAATAAAGGAACCCTTCTAATAAATATTACATCTTCCGCAGGAAGTGGTAAAACCACTTTGATGCAAAAAACTGCTCAAAAATTAAAAGATAAAATTACCATGGCAGTTATGGTAGGTGATTTAGAAACCGAACGTGACGCCGACCGTATTCGCGAAACGGGTATTCAGGCGCTTCAAATAGTTACAGGCGGTATTTGTCATTTAGAAGCTCAAATGGTGCATCAAGTACTTGACCAATTTGATTTAGAGAGCATCGATTTACTTTTTATAGAAAATGTAGGAAACTTGGTCTGCCCCTCATCTTTTGATTTGGGCGAAGATTATCGTGTAACGTTAATGGCCACTACCGAGGGGGATGACAAACCAAAAAAGTACCCAAAAATGTTCTTGACCAGCGATATGATGTTGGTTTCCAAAGCGGATTTATTGCCTTATGTACCATTTTCAGTAGAAGCTGTAACTAAAGATGCTAGAGAGGTAAATCATGAGCTGGAAGTACTTCAAATCTCCGCTCTTTCAGAGGAAGGTATTGATGAATGGTGCGAGTGGCTGCTAGCAAAAATCAAACAGAAGAAGGATAATGCCTAAATGCAACAAACCTTTCAAATTACTATTTCAGGTCAGGTACAAGGGGTGGGTTTCCGTCCTTTTATTTATGGCCTAGCCGATCAATTTCAATGTAACGGTTCAGTTTGTAATAATGAGGATGGTGTTTTAATCCATTTAAACTCGGTTGAAGAAAAAGCAAGGGACTTCCTAACTACTATTCTTAAGAGTGCTCCTGAAGTTTCTAGTATTCAATCATATTCTATTTCAGAAATCGCTTTTCGAGAATTTGATGACTTCAGAATAGTTCATTCGGAATCAAATCATAAAATCAACATTCCACTTACGCCAGATTTTACGATTTGTGAATCATGCAAAATAGAAATAAGAGATACAAACAATAGGCGATACGGTTATGCCTTTACTACTTGTACCAACTGTGGACCTCGCTATGCGGTGACAAAAAAGTTTCCATTTGAACGCGCCAACACGACAGTTTCTGCTTTTGATATGTGCATTGCATGTCAAACAGAATATACCAATCCCAATGACCGGCGATTTCATTCGCAGACTAATAGTTGTGCTGACTGTGGTATCAAGTTGAAAGTTACCACATCTGATGGAAAAACAATAGTTGATGCTGATTCAGAAATCATCAAAAAAGTTTCAAAATTTATATTAGATGGTGACATTGTAGCAATAAAAAACACAAATGGCTATCTACTTTGCTGCGACGCTAATAATAAATTAACCATTGAACGTTTGAGAGCAAAGAAAAAACGACCGACTAAGCCTTTTGCGATGCTCTATCCTTCTATCGAAAGAGTAAAGAACGACTTTAAGCTTAGTTTGTCGGAAGAAAAAGCACTTACTTCTTCGGTATCGCCCATCATTATTTTGAATCCGAAGGAGAGCATAACAGATTTAGAGCAAGAAAGTATCGCTCCTAATTTAAATCAGTTTGGTGTTATGTTACCATCTTCAGCACTACTAGTACTTTTGATGGATGAGCTGAAAATACCCATCATCGCAACAAGTGGCAACATTCATGGTTCGCCGATTATATCTACAAAAGAAGATGCAATTCAACAGCTTTCGGGAGTAACCGAGTATTTTTTACATCACGATTTAGAAGTTGCTTTTCCACAGGATGATTCGGTTGTTCGTTTCGCTGGTGAGCAACAAATTATACTTCGCCGTTCTCGAGGACTTGCCCCAAACTATTTAAAAGGAACACAATCTAATCCTGTAAAAGTTTTGGCAATGGGGGCTCATCTAAAAAGCACGTTCAGCTACGTGCCAAATGCACATACCTACGTGAGTCCCTATTTTGGA
>CAXBHA010000271.1:0-4587 GCA_963974955.1 uncultured Yeosuana sp.
GCTCTTGCAGTATTAAATGGAATAAAATCATGGAGGCCATCAAAACCTGCATGGGCAAACCCCATGATAAAACCATAAATTAGTTGAAGTCCAAACAATACCATTGAAAGGGCAAAAAACCAATACGCTACTTTTTGTGATTTATATTTCATAATTTTTTAGTTTAGTTTTTGTCTTTAGCTAATGGTGAAACAACCCTGTCAAAGCCGTTTAAATCGATTTCACCTATCCAATTAAAAAAGGCAATTAAATCTTCGGCATCTTCTTTAGAAAAGCCATAAGCAACCATTCTTCTTTCATTTGGCGCCCATGCTACTGGTGTCATTAATACGGCTTTAACATAGCCATCACCCCTACGGTCTATTACTTTTGTCAATTCGGGGGCGTAATAGCCACCTTCACCCAGTATAGTATGGCATCCCATACAATTGTTAGCTTCCCAGAGTTTTTTGCCTCTTATTACGTTTTCTGTAATGTTTTCTGTATTAGCCTGATCTTCCGCTTTGCTAAAAGAGAAAATAGTGAGTCCAATAAATATTAGAAACGTAACTACTGTTCCTCCCAGAAAAAAAGCACGTGCTTGTTTTTTTGATAACATATTATTTAGTTTAGATTAGTATTAATTTTAATTAGTTAAATTTAGGATGGTTTGGACAGTTTCTTTATTATCGACTCCCAAACCTTCTTGTTGATGTATTAATTCTCCTTTAGGATTAAACACACTTATAATATTGGAATGCGAAAAATCCATTGGTGTTATTTGTTTGTATTTTACGGCCAACACGTTCGCAAACTCTCTTACGCCACTTTCTGTCCCTTGTAAAAAAGTCCATTGTCCGCCATCCATAAAGTTTTCTTTAGCAAATGCTTTTAAACGTTTAGGTGTATCGGTCTCTGGATCGATACTTATTAAAACAAATTGAGTGTTTTTCATTTTTTCATCAGGGATTTGCGCTTCAATATTACGCATATCGGCAACTAAACGTGGGCATGCTGCTTTGCAAGACGTATAAATCATAACCATTACCAAGGTTTTTCCTTTTAAGTCTTTTAGTTGAATGGTTTTGCCTTCTTGAGTGTTCCAAAGGGTTGTTAAGTTGAAAATGGATTCTTCTGAAATAGCATCGGTTGAAATTGTTTTTGATGTTTTGTTGACCAACTTTAAATCCATGTTGCAAACAGGACAATTTCCTGCTTTATCATAAGTTTTTTCGCCTTCACATTTCATGGGGCATTGGTACGAGGCAATATCATTACTTTCTGAAGAAGATTTATTGTCCTTACATCCCGAAATTGAGGTTATTGTAACAAAAAGCACAAAGATGGATTTTAAGTGTTTCATTTTAATTTATAATATCTTTAACACACCTGAAGCCTAAGTTTTTCATGGAGAATTTAGCTTGTAAACTACCTCGGATAGCGTAACGCATAAATGCTGCATAATTCATTAAATCTGTGGCGCCAATGGCGGCACTTCCGCAGAATAAATTAGCATCCTTATCAACATCTTTTCTAGATTCACCCGATACTAATACCGAGTTGAAATCGAGGGTCCACTCCCAAACCAATCCATGTAAATCATACACATTCCAATAATTTTTAAAAGTTGAGCCAATGGTGTTATTAAACGTTTTTGGTTTTTCGTACCAACTTAAAATGTATTTATTATAGCTTTCCAAAGAGCGTGCATCTGCTATTGTTTCATTTGCCATGGCTACATATTCCCATTCGTCTATTGTTGGTAGTCGTTTGCCTTGGCACTCACAATAATTATTAGCTGCAAACCAGGATATGTTAGTTATTGGGGCGTTTAATAACATGTTTTCCCCAAGTGCTGTATCAGATTTCCAATTAATAAGATAACTACCATCTGCAAACAATTTTTTAACTTGTGACTTTTTCCATTTAGGATGTTTTTTTACAAACTCTAAATACTCCTTATTGGTTACTGGATATATGTCCATTTGAAAATCTGAAACAGTAACTTGTAACGGATCCCTACCGTAAAGCGGCATGTAATTTCCACCCTTTATTGACACTAAGTTAGATTGGCAATTTGCTGGGTTAACCCAAAACAAAGTAATACAAATTGCCAATTTAATTATGGACATCTTTTTATTTAATTATAATTATTGACCCCCTTTAACTTTATCTACTTGAGATTTAGTAACATTGGTTTTATTATTTCCCCAAGAATTATAAACAAAGGTTAGCACATCTGCAATCTCATCATTACTTATAGCTTGACTGGTCATAACACTGTTATATGTAGCACCGTTTACGGTTATCTCTCCGGTTTTTCCTTTTAGAACGATTCCTATAGCACGATTAACATCGGCATTTAAGAAATCTGATTTAGCTAATGGAGGAAAAGCATTAGGAATACCTTGACCTTCTGCCTGATGACACGCAAAACAAGTTTTCATATATATTTGTTTCCCAGAAGCAATTTTTTCTGCTAAAGTTTTATCAGATGTAGAGGCAACTTCTTGTGTTTTACCATTGACTGGCATGGTTTGAATTGTACCGCCTTCTGGATGATAAATTCCTTCTTGTATAGCGCCAGAATAAATGGTTTTATTTTCTTCTCCGTTTACTTTAAGCATGCCTAAAGCGCCTTTATTAAAAGCTCTGAAAATAGAGTGGTCCACTAAAATAAATGTTCCTGGCACATCTACTCTAAATTCAACAATGGCAGCACCGCCTGCTGGAACTAAAGTTGTTTGAACATTTTCATTGATTGTAGAACCGCCTTCAACATGAACTTTATCGAAAATTTCACCTATAACGTGGAAAGATGACACTAAGTTTGGGCCACCATTACCTACAAATAATCGTACTGTTTCACCAACATTGGCAGTTATGGCATTATCACCTGTTAAAGAACCAACTTTACCATTAAAAACAACATAGTCAGGCTTTTCATCTATGGCTTTTTGCATATCAAAAGCTTGCAAACCAGGATCCGCATATTTACCCTTCGTATAGAAATCACCTTGCATGATGTAATATTCTTTATCTACTTTTGGCAAGCCACCTTCTGGTTCAACTAAAATTAAACCATACATACCACTGGCAATATGCATTCCCACAGGTGCAGTTGCACAGTGATATACAAATAAACCAGGATTTAAGGTTTTAAAACTAAATGTCTTTTCATGTCCGGGAGCCACAAAAGAGGATGTTGCTCCACCACCTGGACCAGTGACTGCATGTAGGTCTATATTATGAGGCAATTTATTGTCTGGATGGTTTGATAACGTAAACTCAACTTCATCCCCAACCCTAGTGCGGATAAAACTTCCTGGCACCGAACCTCCAAAAGTCCAGTAATTGTAGGTAGTTCCATCGGTCATAGTACCTTCTTTCTCAAGAATTTCCATTTTTACGATTAATTTTTTTGCCTTACGTTTTCCAACTGGTGTTGGAACATTTGGTGGAGACGTTAGTTCTGCAACCATTTCCCTATTCACAGGTATCTCGGCTGTACTTGCATATTCCTTTTTTTCATTATTGATACAAGATGTAAACGAAACGACTAATGCAAGTGCCATTAGCTTAAATGGCAATGTTTTTATTGGGTGTTGTTTTACTTTCATTTTTAATTTAATTAGTTAATTGGATTTTTTATAAAAAGGACAAAAACATCTTTTTTATAACGGCATAAAATTAGACTTTAAGATTATTAATAAATATGATATTTATCAGTTTTTATATAACAATTTTTTATTGTTTGAACTTCTTTAATATGTGAAATGCCCATTAACAATTTGCAAACCAACCGATATGATTAACAGGGCATTCCATCTGACAAATAAAAACCAAATAAATATAAACAGATGAAAATCTGAAATTTTGAACGTGCTAAAAATCTTGCCGTTTCGATTTATAAATGATTCTTGAAATTGGTAATAATACCCAAACTATTAGCATTGTGAACGATATAATAAGACCGAATTTGGTTCCGAAAAACTGTTTAAAAACAGCACCGGTATAGCCCAAAAGTGCTGAAATATCTAACTTTAACAATATTAAGGTTCTTGATAAATCGATAGGATTTAGCATGGTACCAACTAGTGATAATTTATCTAACGGGTAATCTTCAAAAAGAATAAGCGACATTAAAAATATCCCGTCATAAATAATGGCTAAAAGCAACCACAGTAATATGGCATATCCAAACCCTTTAATTTTATTTTCGTTGGATAAGGCAATGTTAAATGCCAATGCCGTAAAAATAAAGGTTAAAAACGTTCCGGTACTAAGTAATAATGAAAAGTCCCAGATGTCGTTGGATTTAAATAATCCGTAAAACACAAATGGAATCCCTAATCCAAGTACCAAACTCATGGATAACGATATGGCCACACCCAAATATTGCCCCAAAAAGATTGAGGATCGTTTTAAAGGCTGCGCTAATAACAATTCTGTAAACTCTTTGGAATTATAATAATACATCACGCCAAAAATGGTGCCAATAAGCGGTACTAAAACAATGATGATATTCATTAAAGTAATGACCGCTTTGGATAGGTCGTTGTTTAAAAATAATAGAACGGTACCAAGTAATAAATAAAATGCAAAATA
>CAXBHA010000272.1:0-4583 GCA_963974955.1 uncultured Yeosuana sp.
TTGTACCGAAGTTCCTTTTCCAGATACTGCTTGAATATCTAGTGAGCCTTTTAATAAATTAATGCGGCTGTATATATTGTTCCATCCTATTCCCTTGTTCTTTTTTAATATCTTTGGATCAAAACCAATACCATCGTCTTCTACAACCAAGGAAAGATTATCGTCGTTTTTTATTAACTGAATTATTAAAGAAGTAGCTTTCGCATGTTTTATAGTATTATACGCCAGTTCCTGAACAATTCTATATAGACTTATTGCTTTTGATTGTTCTATCACATAATTTTCCATTCCAATAGACTGATAGTTTACCTGCAAAGTGTCGATTTGATTGATATCCGAACAAAAATCTTTTAAAGCTGTATCCAACCCAAATTTTACTAAATTCTCTGGCATCATGTTATGGGCAATACGCCGTATTTCATCAATGGAGGTATCGAGCAAATCCATCCCTTTGTGATAAGCCTCATCATTTTCTGGAGGAATATCTAAATTGCCTTTCATATTTTGAAATGAAAATTTTATTCCAGATAGCAAACCTCCTAAGCCGTCATGCAGGTCTCTTGCTACGCGCACCCGTTCCTTTTCTTCTCCTTTAAGTACTGCTTTAGTTGCCATTAATTGTTTTTCTACTTGAAGTTTATTTATTCGTTTTTGACGTATAATTAACTTCTGTTTAAAATTAGAATACAATAAAACCACTAAAAGCACTAAAGCAACAGTGAGACCTATAAGCACAAGGTTGAGCTTATTTTTATTAGATAATTTAGTTTGTTGTTGAAGCTCCTTGCTTTCAAGCAATGTTATCCTTTCTTCCTTACGGCTGGCGTCGTATTTTTTCTCAAGTTCAACAATTTGATGTTGAATATCCTCGTTCAGCAGTTGGTTAGCAAGCAAGTTACCCTCCTGCCCGTAATGCAAATATCCCTCCATATTACCCGCAACAAGTGATATATCTGCCAACCAGTAAAGACCGTCCAGTTGTTCCCGCTTTAGTGCATTCTTTTCAAAAATGATATAGGCTTGTTGCCCAAGATCATTCGCTCTACCAAGATCTTTACGGTATAAATAATAAGCCGACAATAGTTTTAGCGCCAGTCCTTCACTTAGTACATCCCCCAATTCAATGGCTAAATTTTTTGCCAGTTGTGCATGGTCTTTCATTTTTTCAAATTCCAACTTTCTCTCATAAGTATCAGCAAAATTCAACTGGGTTGAAACCTCCAGATATTTATTATCTGTTCTTCTACTAATCTGCAAGGCTTCGGTTAACACTTCAATTGATTTGTCAAAGTCCTTTAAAGCAATATAATTGATAGCCATATTGCTTAAGGCATTACCCAATTGATAATCTAAATTATGTTTTCTGGAAAGTAAAATAGCTTCCTGTCCTAGTTCAAGAGCCTTATCATAGCGTTTTAATTTTTGATATAGTGTTTGTAAAATATCTGAGGCACGAGCTATGAATATCTCATTATTTAATTGGGTAAAAATCTTCTTACCTTCCAAATAATAACTTATGGCAGACTCATAATTATTAAGTAATTGATAGGAAGTGCCCGTATTAAAAAGACATTTTGCCAACGCCAATGAATCTCCTATTTCTTTTGAAATCTTTACCGATTTAAGATTTAATTCAAGAGATTCTTCATAATCGCCTTGCATATTTAAAACATAACTATAATTTGATATATATTTTAATATTCCTCTTTTGTAATCGAGTTGTTCACTTAATAATCCAGCTTCTTTGTAATATTTTTTTGCTGTTTCAGGATCATTACCTTCATATTGCTGCCCTATGTTTATTAGTAAAAGAACTCGCGAAGAATCTACTTCAGATAACTTATACATAGTTAATAAGCTCTCTAAATTCATTACGGTTTGTGCATTGGTTTTGCTTAATAAAAACAAAACACACAGTCCACCTAATATATAAGTTCTCATGGAGAAACATTTAACTATCGCAAGTTAGCAAATATTCTACCTTGGAAATCCTTGTTTTAGTGGATTTTATAAATATCCTCTTTTTAGGTTAAATTTAAAATCCCCTTTTTTAGGGAAATGGATGGCTTATCTCATGACTAATTTTGACTTGCACAATTAACTTAAAATCTAAAAATTATGAACAAGTATTTATTTTTAGTTATGATATGTTTCATTATCATACACACAGCCCAATCACAAATCCAGAGAAAGATTTATACAAATAAAACTAATCTTCCTTTAAAAGAAATGCCCAATAAAGTACCTAATTCTAAAATTGTCATCTATCAATCTGCGGCAAAATTTACTAATCCATCTAAAACTCTTACTTTACCTGATGGAAGAAAGATAACGACAACCCTTAGACAAAATCCACAAAACCTACCAAAAAACCTAGGCGGAACCGTAAATGAAACCATTTCAAATACTTCCCAACAGAGTACTAATGATTTTAATTGTACTTCGGAGGTAAAAATGATTACGGCCAACAGTTCAACCTTTATGGAAGTCAATTATAATCAGCAAGCCGTTCATATTTACCCAGGTGCTATTTATACTTTCGATAGCTTTTTTTCGGGAAATTTCCGTGCTTTGGAGCAAGGTAGAAACCCAATTACCATTTCGACTGATAATCTGGCGAACAGTACTGGTGCCGTATATGAAACAGTTTCCGTACCAACTGCTACGAATATAAGTACGGCTATAGGCAATATTATAAGACCTTTTTCAACTACTACAGGAAGTTCAAATATTCAGTACAGAGTTTTTACTTCAGATAATGATGCAGAATTATCAATTAAACTATCCGCAGGAGGAGAGTATGCAGGTTTTACTGCATCTGGAGGGTATTCGCCCGAATCTAAAGAAAAAAAATATTTTCTCACTATAGATGCCATTAAACCAATGTACACTCTAACAACATCGGTGCCAGCAGAGGGTTTTTTTTCAGACAAAAATATTGAGAATGCCAACCAAAACTTAATAGTATTAAAAAGTATAACGTACGGAACAAGAGTATTGGCTAATGTTGAAATTACATTAAATACTGAGAAAGATGCATTAGATTTTAAAGCTAACTATGGTGCAAAGGGCGTTTCTGCCTCAGCTTCTTTTAATTATCTAAAAAACACAAGTTCTGCTTCATCCACAGCGAATGTTTACGTTGTTGGTGGCCCTTTAAATACATCTATATTTGAAACAGACAAATTACAACAACAAATTACAGAATTAATTTCAAGATGTAATTATCAAACAGCAAAACCTATTGCCTATTCGTTTTCTGATATCAACGGTAATATTTTAGGAATAGAAAGTGTAACGGACAAATTTACCACTAAAAAATGCGTACCGAAAGGTTCTGTTTTCAAACTTAAGTTAGCTAAAGTTTCGATAATGACTGGAAACGATACCAAGGAACAGGGGTCCAATGCGATAATTAGTTTGACAAATTCGAATAATATGGTTGTATTCGAAAATTCAAACAATAACATTGAATTTAAAAACTCAAATGATGTAGTTCTAAACGCTAGGGCTTTACCTACTAGTTATAACGATCAATTTCTTGAAACTGCGTTTTCAACTAATGGTGGGTATATAGATATATTCTTAGAACCTAAACCTGTTTTATTTGCTTGGGATGATTGGCAAATAAGAAGCGTAAATGTAGTATTTATATTCGAAGACCAATACAAGGCCATTCAACATAGACAGTTTAACTTTAATGCATCGGTCTATCTCAAAAAAGATCAACAACGAGTTAGACTTCCTTTTGACGGAATGTTTAACGCTGGAGGTGTCTTTATGCCTGGTCTTTAAATTTTACTCGATTAGTAATTGTTTAGCACGTGCGAAAAGCAAACTTAAAAATGAATCAAATTGCGATAAGAATAGATTTCTTAAGAAAGAAACCTATTAAAAAATCAAACTAAAAAAATCTGATATGAACAATTTAATTTTCTTAACAATAGTCTTCTGTTTATTCAATCTTCAACCTGTTGAAGGACAGATATTGAAAAAGCTGAAAGAAAAAATAAAATCTATTGAAAATACAGCAAAATCTGCTCCTGAAGTTACTGTTGATAAGGCATCCGATAAAGTAGTGGGAAATATCAATAATAAAATTGACACTAGCACAGAGAATACGGCAACTAAAACTGGAGATGCAATCAACAAACCCATTGATAATTTAACAAACTCAAAAAATATACAAAATGAAAATATTCCTGATACTAGTATCCCAGTTGCAGATGAAAACAATGAAACTACAAGCGTCCAGACTGATCTAGTAAATAAAACTACTTATTATTCGAAATTTGACTTTATCCCAGGTGAAAAACTAATTGTTTTTGATGATTATACTGAAGATGTCATTGGAGACTTTCCTGCTAAATGGTTTACCGATGGTTCTGGCGAAATTGTATCGCTGGAAGGTTATGAGGGTAAATGGCTGATGATGAAAGGAAGGTCAGAATATTTTATAGATGAATTACTTCAGCTTCCTGATAATTTTACCATCCAATTTGACCTAATGTGTTCTATACCTTTTAGTTGGAGTTCTGGAATTATTAATTTTGAATTAAGAGATCTTAATGATTTTGAACTCT
>CAXBHA010000273.1:0-4573 GCA_963974955.1 uncultured Yeosuana sp.
CAGAGGAAATAACAATAACAGCGATGCAAAAAAAAATTAATATGTATGTTCCTGTTAAATTAACAACCGATTTAAGTAAGCTTAGCGAAAACGAACGCCAGATGTTGCCAATTCTTATTCAAGCTGCTGATAAAATGAACGATTTGTTTTGGTATGAGGCCTATGGTGATAAAAAGGCACTGTTAAATTCTATTTCAAATGAAGACACTAAAACGTTCGCACAATATAATTATGGTCCTTGGGATAGGTTAGATGGCGATGCGCCTTTTATTGAAGGCGTTGGCGAGAAACCAAAAGGGGCTAATTTTTATCCAACGGATATGACTAAAGAAGAATTTGAAGCTGCAGATATCGAAAATAAAACCAGTATTTACAATTTTGTACGTCGAGATGAAGCCGGGAAATTATATTCAATACCATATCACAAACAATTTGAAAGCGAAGTTAAAGTAGTTTCAAATTTATTAATGGAGGCGGCAAAATTAGCTGAGGATGCCGGACTAAAAACGTATCTAGAATTGAGAGCACAGGCTTTATTAGATGATAATTACAAACCAAGTGATTTAGCATGGATGGATATGAAAACCAATACACTGGATATAGTTATAGGGCCCATTGAAACCTATGAAGATAAAATGTTTGGCAATAAGGCATCACATGAAGGTTACGTACTTGTAAAAGATCAGGAATGGAGTGCGCGTTTAGCCCGATTTGCAAAATTTCTTCCTGAATTGCAAAAAGGACTTCCAACTGATGAGGCCTATAAAAAGGAAACGCCTGGAACAGATTCCGATTTAAATGCCTACGATGTGGTTTATTATGCAGGAGATTGTAATACTGGTGGAAAAACAATTGCCATTAATTTACCAAATGATGAGGAAGTACAATTGCAAAAGGGAACGCGCCGTGTGCAACTTAAAAATGCTATGCAGGCAAAATTCGATAAAATATTAGTGCCAATAGCTAACACCTTAATCGAAGAGAGTCAACGTCATCATATTACCTTTGATGCGTTTTTTGCCAATACCATGTTTCATGAAGTAGCACATGGACTAGGAATTAAAAACACTATTAATGGTAAAGGTTCTGTAAGAACGGCCTTAAAAGAACATGCAAGTGCATTGGAAGAAGGGAAAGCCGATATTTTAGGCTTATATATGATTCAACAATTAACCAAGAAGAGTGAGTTAACAGGCGATATAAAAGATAATATGGTGACCTTTCTGGCTGGAATTTTTAGATCGGTACGGTTTGGTGCTTCCGATGCTCATGGTATCGCCAATATGATTCGATTTAATTTCTTTGAAGAGGAAGGAGCCTTTACGAGAAATGATGATGGTACCTATAAAGTTAATTTTGATAAAATGGAAATTGCAATGAAGGATCTTTCCAATTTAATTTTAACCTTACAGGCCAATGGAGATTATGATGGTGTTGATAAATTAGTAATTGAAAAGGGAGTTATTCCAAGCACATTACAATCCGATTTAGATAGGTTAAGTTCAGTCAATATTCCTGTTGATGTTGTTTTTGAACAGGGCGCAGGCGTCTTAGGATTATAAAAAGCACATAATTACAAAAGGGCTTTGGTATTAAAGAAAGCCCTTTTGCTTTAAATTATATAACTTGTATAAAACTATATAATATGCCGTATTGGGCACATACTGTTATTATCGTTTTAATTGCGTATGTCGTAGTAAGTATTGCGTTATATTATTTGCAAGATTATATGCTTTTTAAACCCGAAAAACTTCCTAAAGAGTTTGAGTTTTTTTACGAAAATCAAGATATAGAAGAATATAATTTGGAAACTAGGGATGGTGCAGTAATTAATGGACTTTTATTTAAACCCAAGGGAAGATCTAAAGGGATTGTGTTATACCTTAAAGGAAATTCTAAAAGCATAAAAGGATGGGGAAAATTTGCGGTCGATTTTACGCGTCATAACTATAATGTGCTTATGGTGGACTATCGCGGTTTTGGTAAAAGTACAGGGAGACGCTCTCAAAAAGCCATTAAAAGAGATTTGCAAGTGGTTTACAATAAGGTAAAAGAACGAATTTCCGAGGACAGAATTATTTTGTATGGGCGATCTTTAGGATCTGGTTTTGCGGCTAAATTAGCCTCGATGAACAACCCAAAAATGCTTATTTTAGATGCGCCATATTATAGTTTAACAAAGGTAACGGCGCGATATGCACCTTTTATGCCGTTGTCGGTTTTAATAAAATATCCGTTACCAACGTATAAATGGTTAAAGTACGTACAATGTCCCATTCATATTATTCATGGCACAAATGATACGTTAATCCCATTTAAAACCAGTGTAAAACTTTCTAAAGTAAATCCAAAACTCACTAAATTACATTCAGTAATTGGAGGAGGTCATAAAAACCTAAATAATTTTGAAGCCTATCATAAAATGATTCACGAAATATTAAATGCAACACCACACGAAATAGATTTGTCAACCACAAGTATCCATGTTAAACACACCACTAAACCAAATAATACGAACGCTTAAAAAAGTTTTATTCGTTTTATTAAGCTTATACATTATGCTTGTTTCCACATTATATTTTATCCAAGAAAAAATATTGTTTTTACCAACAGCCTTAGAACAAGATTACAGGTTTCAATTTAATCATCGGTTTGAAGAAATAAATCTTAAGACAGAAGATGGTGCCATATTAAATGCCATTCATTTTAAAGTAAACCAGCCCAAAGGTGTTATCTTATATTTTCATGGAAATGCTGGTGATTTGTCTCGTTGGGGCACTATAGCGGAGTTTTTTGTTGAAAAAGGATTTGATGTTTTAATTATGGATTACAGAACCTATGGAAAAAGCACTGGAAAATTAAATGAAGACGTTTTTTATAAAGATGCAGACTTGTTTTATAAGTATGTTAAAGATAGATATAACGAAAGTGATATTACACTGTATGGACGCTCTTTAGGAACGGGTATTGCGACTAATTTAGCTTCTAAAAACAAACCGAAACAGCTTATATTGGAAACACCTTATTATAGTATTACAGATGTAGCACAAAAGCGATTTCCAATTTTACCTGTGGCTTTTTTGCTTAAATACAAATTCCCTAGCTATCAATTTATTAGTAATGTTACTTGTCCCATTGTTATTTTTCATGGAACAAAGGATGACGTTATACCATACTCATCTGCAGAAAAATTATATCAATCATATTCAAATAAATTAACAACATTTGTAAAAATTGAAGACGGGAATCACAATAATTTAGTTAGTTTCGATTTATATCAAAATCAAATAAAAAAGTTATTACCTTAAAATTCTTTTAAATGTCCATAATTTGTCATAAGTCTGAAAACATAATGATTTTGTCATTCCGACAAAGGAGGAATCTCATTGATTTTCAATAGATTCTTCATTTCGTTTCACTCCATTCTGAATGACAAAAATGGTATTATGAATGAATGCGGACATTCAAAAATTCTTAACACTTGTTTTTAAATTTCTTAAAGAAGTTATAAAATATGTTATTCTGTGTTAAACATTTCTAAATAAAGGTAACTATTCAACTTATTAGTCGTCAATTTGCACAGAAATTAATTTATTAAGATTATGATACGAATAGCACTTATTTTAAGTTTATTTTTTACCGTTAGTGCATCTGCTACTATTAGTAAGATGTCTGATAATTATGATACAATTCCAGAAGATGAGTTATGCTCTATTATGAGTGACCTAGATTGCGAGGATGCAGAGATATTTGATATGCAGCTTGTTAAATTAGATGAAGATGTGGAAATACCTTTTGACACAAAACAGTATTTGCCAAAGGGGTTTAATCCATTAAAAGGGATGCATGATTTAGATTGGAATACCATTGAATTAGTTACGCTAGATGAAGAAGATGCAACACCTTTTGATACAAAAGAGTATTTACCTGAGGGGTTTAATCCATTAAAAGGATTACACGATATAGATTGGAATACAATTGGACTTTTCGAAATTGAAGAAGATGTCGAATTAAATTTTAATACTAAAGATTATTTACCTGAAAATTTCTGTCCTTACGAAAGTATGTGTTAGAAATATTAGGGTGGTTAAGTTGTTAGTTAGTTTGGTTAGTTAAAAAAATCCAGTAATTTATTTTACTGGATTTTTTTGTTTTATCTGTCTGAGCTATACAACTTCAACAAACATCACATTATCTGTCTTTTCAACTTTAGCAAGATTGTTTTTTGTAAGTTCTTTGATGGTTTTATCCCATTTTTTATTAGATAAACCAGATTGCAATTTCAAATCATTTAATACTAAACGTTCCGCTTTTTTAAGTAAACTTAAAAGTTCTTTCCCTTCGTCGCTTATTGCTGGAGTTTTTTTCTCTGGTCGCATTTGTGGGAAAAACAAGACTTCTTGAATGGATTGATTATTGGTTAAAAACATAATGAGCCTATCCATACCAATGCCCATTCCTGATGTTGGTGGCATGCCATATTCTAAAGCACGCAAAAAGTCCTCGTCAATAAATTCTGTAGCTTCATCATCTCCTTTTTCAGCTAATTTTAATTGATGTTCAAAACGTTCGC
>CAXBHA010000274.1:0-4562 GCA_963974955.1 uncultured Yeosuana sp.
TACCAAACATAATATTTGCCATTATTCTGCAGTCAGTTTAGCTAAATCGTTACTTGTATTCTTAAAATTTTCAAGAATAATATTGATGTTTTTATCATTATCTGAAACTGTGCCATTAATGGTATGCGCTAAATTTTTATAGGCTGCAAGTGTTTGGTTGAGTTCAGCAATGGTTTTTTTTAGCCCTTTATCAGATTCATCAATAACGATTTGGTTTAAATTTGTTAAAAGCGTGTCTGTTGATTTTAATGTTGCATTTAAATCGGTACTCAGGCCTGAAAAGTTTTTTGACAAACTTGTAATAAGACCAACTTCAACTTGTGATTTTAAAACATCTCCTGGCTTTGCCGGTTCACCGTCTTGACTCAAAATAATTGCCAAGGCATTTCCTCCCATTAAACCAGTTTCATATAACTTAACCGTACTGTTTATCGAAAATTTAAGCTGCTTATTTACTGAAAAGGCCACTCTAGTTTTTCCAGTTTTATAATCGTAAATAATATCTTGAATTTTTCCGACCGTATTTCCTTTTACGGTTACCACCGAAGACGGACTTAACGCATTGTAGTCGAAAATGGTATAATACACATTTTTTGTTTCAAACAGGTTTTGACCTTTTAGATAATTATAGCCAAAAATAAAAAGGACTATACCTAATATTACCAATATTGCTGTTTTAACTTCTTTCGTTATTTTCAAAGTAACTGTCTTTAGATGAAACAAATTTAAAATAAATTTAAAAAGAATGACCTTAATTGGCAGATGTTTTTAATGCGTCTTCTAAAGGAATTCTTTTGCCATCTTTAAAAGCCACAATAAAACTAGACTTGAATCCTTTTATTTTAGCTGTTTCTTCCAACTTTATTATTTTGTTGTAATCTGGTGTAGATCCATAATAGTACTTATATAAACCGCCTTCTTGTTCTCTTGAAACAGCCTCCAAAGTCTTAAAATTATATGGTTTGGTTTCTATTTTTCTAGAACCCGCAGCTATCTGTACTTTAAAAATAATATTAAAATCATTGCTTATTGCTTCGTTAACCGCATTTTGATTAAGGTGATTACTATCCTTACTTTGTGATTGCTCTTCAGCAAAAATTTCCTCGCCTACATTTTGATCCAGTGATTTCTTGTAGTTAACAATAGACTCTGCTATTGCCTTGGCAATTTCTTGTTGACCCCGCTTAGAATTTAAATACGCCCCTTCAGATCTATTTGTAATAAACCCTGTTTCGACCAACACACTAGGCATCACGGTTTGATGTAAAACTATAAATCCCGCTTGTTTAACACCTCTGTCCTTTCTACGCAATTCATTCACAAAATTCTTTTGAATATGACTTGCCAAATCAATACTTTGATCTAAATATTCTTCTTGAGCCAACGTTAATCCTATGACAGCTTCGGGTGAATTAGGGTTAAACCCTGAATATTTTTTCTCGTAGTCTTCCTCCAAATAAATAACTTCATTTTCTGCTTTAGCTACATCAAAATTTGTTTTATTTCTATGAATGCCCAAAACATAGGTTTCTGCACCTTCTGCTTGTGTATTATGGGCGTTACAATGCACCGACACAAACAAATCAGCCTTTATTTTATTGGCTATTTTGCCTCGTTCAAATAAATCCACAAACACATCGGTCTTACGTGTATAAACTACTTTAATATCAGAATTTTTCTCAAGTTCTTCACCAATGGCCAATACAATTTTTAAGGCAATATCTTTCTCTTTATATCCGTTTTTTGTAGGTCTACCTGGATCTTTACCTCCGTGGCCAGCATCCAGAACCACAATAAACTTATGGGTTAGTGTTGGAGTTTTTCCTGTTATAAAGGATGAACATATTATTAGGACCACAAAAAATACGAAAAGTAATACTCTATGCGTTTTCATATTGGTTTTAACGACTTAAAAGCAAGGTTTATTTTAATTTTAAATTTTATTTGATAAAAAAATAATCACAAAAAAAATATTGTAATTTTGACTTTTCAAAAACCGAGCCATTCTATTGCAAAAATACATTTAAAAGCGTTGCGCACAAACAACTTTCCATTACTTTTTACATTAAGTTTTACAATGTTTATAAACATGTTTAGCTTTGCACAGGATATTCCAAAAAAGAACACAACAATAGAGCCCAGTGTTAAAGATAGTTTGATTTTAAATGTTCAAAATATTGATGAACAAAAAGGTTCTGAAAAACCTCAAGACTCTACTTTAAAAGATTCGATAAAACAAAAAAAAGGGCTATTAGAACATATCGTTGATTATAAAGCAACAGATTTTACATCGTTCAACCAAAAAAAACAACAATTTTATTTATACAACCAAGCAGAAATAACTTATGGTGACATGAATATTAAGGCCGGGAGTATTACAATTGATTATAGTAAAAATCAGGTATATGCCAAAGGCATAAAAGATTCCATTGGAACCTATTCGCAAGCCCCTATTTTTACTCAAGGGACCAATGTAGTGGAGCCTGATTCTATCATATTCAATACAAAAACCCAAAAAGCATTGATTTTTAACTCTAAAACCGAACAATCTGGAGGCACCGTTATTGCTGAATTAACCAAAAAGGAAAACGACTCTGTTTATTTTATATCAAGAGGTAAATATACCACTTCAGAGAATTTGGAAGATCCGGAATATTATATCTTGCTTAGAAAGGCAAAAGTTGTTCCCGGTAAAAAAATAGTAACTGGGTTGGCTAATTTGTTTATTTATGATGTTCCTACACCGATTGGTTTGCCTTTTGGTTTTTTTCCACAATCTGAAAAACAGACTTCGGGAATTATAATTCCTGTTTTTGGACAGCAGAATGACCGTGGCTATTTTTTACAAAATGGTGGCTATTACTTTGCCATTAGTGATTATGCCGATTTAGCGGTTTTAGGAGATTATTACACCAACGGAAGTTATGGTTTACGATTAGAAAGCAACTATGCACTGCGCTATAAGTTTAAGGGAAATTTTGGGTTTAGATATGAAAATTTAATTTCTAGTGAACGTGGATTTCCAGATTATTCCAAATCAACGGTGTACAATTTAAGGTGGACACATAGTAAAGATGGAAAATCAAGCCCTAATTCAAGATTTTCTGCATCTGTAAACCTAGGGAGCAGCACCTATTATCGAACTTCTCTTAACCAAGTAAATGCGGGTAATTTTCTGAATAACACGTTATCATCATCGGTTTCATATTCAAAAACTTTTCAAAGTGAGCCACAGGTAAATATTAACCTTACAGCAACGCATTCACAAAACACTAACACCAAACAAATTAATATGACATTGCCAACATTTCAAGGCAGTGTCGATAGAATTTATCCTTTTGCTCCAAAAACCGGCTCAAAAAAAGGAATGATTGAAAATATCAATCTTCAGTATAACATACGTGGAGAAAACAGAATACAGACGACGGATTCCTTGTTTTTTAAAAAAGAAATGTTTAGAGACATAAAAGCTGGATTTCAAAACTCTATCCCTATAAATACCAATTTTAAATTGTTTAAATACTTCAGCTTAAGCACAAATGCAAATTACAATGAAGTCTGGACTTTTAATACTATAAAAAAATCGTTTGATCAAATTTCGAATACTACGGTCACAGAAACCATAAATGGGTTTGATGCCTTTAGAACTTATAACTTTAGTGCTAGTCTAGGAACTACTATTTACGGTATGTTCGACTTTAAAAAGAAAGGGAAAGATCCTATAATACAAGCACTTCGCCATGTTATGAGACCATCGGTTAGTTACAGCATAAACCCTGCCTTCGACAAATATTATGAGACCTATGAAGTTGTAAGTGCAGATGGGAAAACCAGCAGCGATGTTGCATATACTAGGTTTGAACAAAGTATATTTGGATCTCCAAACAAAACGTATTCTAGCTCCGTAGGTTTCTCGGTATCCAATAATTTCGAAGCTAAAGTAGCAGATAAGGACACCACAGCTGCCGAGCCAAAAAAAATCATTTTACTTAATAATTTAAATTTCTCGACATCGTATAATTTAGCAGGCGACTCCTTGCAATGGAGCCCCGTTAGAATGAGTGGCGGCACCCAACTTTTTAAAAATAAGATGAGTATTAATTTTGGTGCGACCTTAGATCCGTATGCGCTAGATAACAACAATAACAAAATCAATAAATTTAATATAGATAATGGTGGAAGCTTATTTAGATTAACAAGTGCCAATTTAACCATGAGCTATTCGTTATCGAGTAAGGACAACAAGGAAAAAGACAATAAAAATGATGCCAACGATCAAGAAAACCTTAGGAGTGGTGGACGTGATGATGATTTATTTGGTCGGTCTGAGGACTATACAAGTCAGAGATTTGATGAAAAAAACAAAGACACAAATGATGAAGCTTCAAGTGCCTTTTACAATTTTAAAATTCCTTGGAGTCTGCGTATGGCTTATGCCGTTAATTATAATAATTCTAGGCGACAAAATGAAATATCCTCCCACTCCTTAATGTTTTCTGGAGATATCGATTTATCTCCAAAATGGTCCGTTGGCGCTTCTTCTGGGTATGATTTAAAAAATC
>CAXBHA010000275.1:0-4550 GCA_963974955.1 uncultured Yeosuana sp.
TAATAATTATTGCACTTTACATTACCGATACAGATTATTTAATTAAAGCCGTAAGAACCATTTATCTTAAAGGATATTCAACGGCATATTTAGACGATTATAAAGAGTTTGATAATCAAGTCGTAGAAAATGGAACACCTCAACCATGGCCAAATCATAAAAATTACAACTCGGTTAAAGAAACAGAAGGGCTTAATAAAATAAATAAAGAAAATGGTACCATTGCTTACGTGATTATAAAAAACGATAGTATTTGGTTTGAAAATTATTACGATGGTTATGATGAAAATTCTAAAACCAACTCGTTTTCTATGGCGAAAAGTTATGTTTCCGGGCTCATGGGAAAAGCCATTCAGGACGGTTATATAAAAAGTTTAGACCAACCAGTAAGTGATTTTTTGCCAGCTTTTAGCGAAGGATTAGCAGCTAAAATGACGGTGGGCGACTTATCGAGCATGGCATCTGGAACCAATTGGGATGAAGCCTATTATTCGCCCTTATCCATTACCACACGAGCTTATTTTGATGATGATTTAGAAAAAGTGATGCTTGGGTTAAAAGTAGTTGACGAACCTGGAAAAGCCTTTAAATATGCCAGTGGCGACACCCAAATGCTAGCTATGGTTATAGAAAAAGCAACGGGTAAAAAAATGTACAACTATTTGGAAGAAAGCTTTTGGAAACCCTTAAATTGTGAAAATGCAACCCTTTGGCAAGTTGATAGTGAGGCACACGATTTGGTAAAAGCGTACTGTTGTATTGCCAGTAACGCCAAAGACTTTGCGCGTTTTGGAAAACTTTACAAAGACCATGGCAAATGGAACGGCAAACAAATTTTAGATTCCGCATTTGTAGCTAAATCCATAAAACCCCGTTTTCCTGTAAGTCCAGAATACGGTTATGGATGGTGGCTAAAACAACAAAATGGTAAAAACTTTTTTATGATGCGTGGGCATTTGGGGCAATACGTTATTGTTGAGCCCAATGATAACATCATTATCGTAAGATTAGGACACTCTAAAGGAAATAATAAAGAAGTAGGGTCGTTTACTGCCGATATTCCTATCTATATTGATGAGGCATATAAGATGTTAAAACAATGATAAATAAGTTAAATCTCGAAAACATATTATTTCTGGATATTGAAACCGTTCCTGAAGTCCCTTATTTTTCAGATTTAAACGAAACTAAACAAGCCCTTTGGGAACACAAATCGCAATATCAAAGAAAAGAAGATGAGTCTGCTGAAGCGTTTTATGAACGCGCTGGTATTTGGGCAGAATTTGGTAAAATAGTGTGTATTTCGGTAGGTTATTTTACGTTGAAAGGCGATATTAGAAATTTTAGAGTGACGTCATTTTATGGCGATGAAATAAAAATTTTAAAGGACTTTAAAAACTTATTGATTTCCCATTTTAGTGAAACCAAACATTTACTTTGTGCTCATAATGGGAAAGAATTCGACTTTCCATACATTGCTCGTCGTATGATTATAAATAAGATTGACATTCCTTATAAATTAAACTTATTTGGTAAAAAACCCTGGGAAGTGCCGCATTTGGACACTTTAGAATTATGGAAATTTGGTGATTACAAAACGTATACATCATTAAAATTATTAACCAATGTGTTAGGCATTCCATCACCAAAAGACGATATTGATGGCAGTGAAGTATATCGGGTTTTTTACGAAGAGAATCAAATAGACAGAATCATTACCTATTGTGAAAAAGACACCATTGCAGTCGCTCAAATATTTTTAAGGCTGAGAGGCGATTCTATTTTGGCCGAAAATGAAATTACGCACATATAAATGTTGGAAAACCCTCTTTTAAACGTTACAGACTTATCCATTTCCTTTGGGGAAAAAGAAGTTATATATTATATTTCTTATCATCTCAAACAAAATGAGATATTAGGTATTGTAGGTGAATCTGGTTCTGGGAAATCTGTGTCTTGTTTAGCTATTTTAGGACTGCTCCCAAAAAATATTTCAAAGATAACCAGTGGAAGTATTATATATGACAATGTTGATTTAACAAAATTATCATCAAAGGAATTTCAAACTATTCGTGGAAAAAAAATAGCCATAATTTTTCAAGAACCCATGAGTTCATTGAACCCATCTATGACTTGCGGCAAACAGGTTCAAGAAATTTTATTGGAGCATACCAGTGTCTCAAAAAAACAGGCGAAAGAAGACACACTTTCGCTTTTTGAAAAGGTGCATCTTCCAGACCCTAATCGAGTTTACAATGCCTATCCACATGAGATTTCTGGCGGTCAAAAACAACGGGTCATGATAGCCATGGCTATCGCTTGTGAACCTGACATATTAATTGCAGACGAACCCACTACAGCCCTTGATGTTACCGTTCAAAAAGACGTTATTAATTTATTGAAAGAGCTTCAAATTAAAACAAAAATGAGTGTCATATTTATTACTCATGATCTGGCATTAATCTCAGAAATCGCGAATCGTGTTTTGGTAATGTACAAAGGAGAAATTGTGGAACAGGGAGATGTCTCCACTATTTTTAAATCACCACAACATAACTATACGAAAGCTTTAATTCATTCGCGTCCATCTTTAAATACAAGATTAAAAACATTACCTACCATACAGGATTATTTAAATAATTCGACGTCAGATATAATAATAACAAAGGAAATGCGTCAAGAAAAACATGATGTATTATATTCAAAAAAACCGCTTTTAGAAGTCATTAATGTTGATAAAGAATATTTTTCGAAATCAGGTTTATTCACAAAGCCACATTCCTTTAAAGCGGTTGATAATGTAAGTTTTAAGCTTTATGAAGGCGAAACATTAGGTCTAGTAGGGGAATCTGGCTGTGGAAAATCTACTTTAGGAAATGCCATACTTCAATTAGATAAGGCCACCGCTGGACAAATTTTATACAAAAACATTGATATTACAAAGTTGCCTAAGGCAGAAATAAAAAAACTTAGAAAAGACATTCAAATTATTTTTCAAGATCCTTATTCTTCATTAAACCCGAGAATTCAAATTGGAGAAGCCATTATGGAACCCATGAAAGTTCATAATCTTTACAGTTCAAATGTAGAACGAAAGGAAAAAGTTATCGATATTTTAAATAGGGTTGGGTTGTCTGAAGATTATTTTAATCGCTACCCTCATGAATTTTCTGGAGGACAAAGACAGCGTATAGGCATTGCTCGAACGATTGCGCTTCAACCAAAGTTAATTATTTGTGATGAATCTGTTTCTGCCCTAGATATATCTGTTCAAGCACAAGTACTCAACTTACTAAACGAGCTGAAAGAATCCTTTGGGTTTACCTATATTTTTATTTCTCACGATTTAGCTGTCGTGAAATACATGTCCGATCAATTATTGGTAATGAATAAAGGGAGTGTAGAAGAATTGGATGATGCCGATAGTATCTACAATAATCCTAAAAAAGAATACACCAAAAAATTAATCAATGCTATTCCTAAAGGGTTATAGCATAAATATCTTCTTAGTTAAATACAGTAAACTTTTAAAAAATTGTAAATTCTCACGTACTGTTTCTTTGAATTTACTGTCGCTATTAGTAGGTTGTTCAGGTAGATTTGTTGCAATATTCATATGTCAATAGTTTATGGTAGATTCGGCAATTGGTTTATTTTATTTGAGGACTATAAAATTGAGAAAAAAAATTAATATATCTGATTAAAACCAATAAAATTCGACGAAATACAATTATTTTTAACTTTTTATGTGTTATAAATTCATTTCCAAAATAGTGCCTTCAACTATTAAATTGCCTTCAGTAGCTTTTACTATTTCTTCAACCGAAACACCAGGTGCTCGCTCTATAAGTTTAAATCCTTTATCGGTGACTTCTATAACAGCCAAATTGGTCACTATTTTTTTTACACAACCTACACCAGTTAATGGTAGCGTACATTTTTTGAGTAATTTCGATTCACCAGCTTTGTTGGTATGCATCATGGCAACGATTATATTTTCTGCACTTGCCACCAAGTCCATAGCGCCTCCCATGCCTTTTACCATATACCCTGGAATTTTCCAATTGGCAATATCGCCATTCTCATCAACCTCCATGGCGCCTAAAATAGTAAGGTCTACATGCTTCCCTCTTATCATGGAAAAACTCATCGCCGAATCGAAAAAACTGGCTCCCGGTAAGGTTGTTATGGTTTGTTTTCCTGCGTTAATAACATCGGCGTCTTCTTCTCCTTCAAATGGAAAAGGTCCCATTCCTAGTACCCCATTTTCACTTTGAAATTCGACTTCTATATCATGTCGTACATAATTTGCAACCAAGGTTGGAATGCCGATTCCTAGATTCACATAGTAACCATCCTTAACTTCTTGTGCAATCCGTTTTGCAATTCCTGTTTTATCTAACATGTGCTAATTTATTAATGTGTTGATTTGAAAATTTGTCAATTATATTTTTTTGCTTGATGAAATAATTTTAGATATTATTAAAATGACAGATTTTAAATCTTTTAATAATTTTTTTGAATGTCCATATTCATTCATAATACCATTT
>CAXBHA010000276.1:0-4535 GCA_963974955.1 uncultured Yeosuana sp.
TGCCAATGAAAGTTCTCCTTGTGTTTTTGCCAATATTGGGCTTACTTTAGATACCCGAATTGCTAAACGCAATCTTAAACTGTTTGCAAATTGCCTCCATTTAGCTATATCTCCTGCTAAATTAGACATATCGAAAGGAACAAATTGAACATCGCTTTGAAAGGCCTCTAATCCGTCTATTGCCGCCCCTAAATCATCGAAGAATGCTTGATAAGCTACTTCCTGTGGGTCGTATTGACCTGTCGTACTAAAATCGTTAAACTTTGCATAGCGTATAGGACCGTAAATATCAGACACGCGATGCATAGCAGTTACTTTAATAATATTCGCTAGATATTCAAACTTAATTCCGTTCGGGTCTCCACCTAATGCAACGGCATTTTTAACATTTAATGCTTGTGGCATTATGTTTCCATAGGCATCACTCCATGGAAAACCATTCCATCCGTCCACTAAAGCATATGTCATATTATTTACATTTCCCGCAAATGGTGTTGGAGGCGTCATGTAACCTGAGAACACATCACCAATAAGGCCTTGTTGTAATTGGTAGTTCCATGCAGGTGTTGCATTGAACACGTTTAAAAACATGGGGCCAAACTCGTTGCCAACATTGTTGTTCATTTGAGTTAAACTCGCTTCTGTAATCCCGTTTGGATCGGTGTTTATTTTTTCAAAATCATTAGTACAACTTGTTAAACTAATTATTGTTAAAGAAGTTAGTACGTATTTAAATATATTTTTCATTTTTTTAGAAATTTAAATTAATGTTTAACCCGATACTTCTTGTTGAAGGTTGCCCATAGATGTCTACTCCTTGTAATCCGACACCTGTACTAGAAGCAATATTTGGGTCGAAAGGCGCATCTTTATAAATGAAAAACAGGTTATTTGCAATTAATGAAAGCTTTATGGATTCAAAGAATTCACCAGGGTTAGGCAAGTTGTATCCTAAAGATAGTTCTCTTAAACTTACGTTAGTTGCACTATATACATATTCACCTAACAATCCAGCCCTACCTCCTGATTTAGTATAGTAATCTTGTGCGGTCATTTGTGCGTTTGCTCCTGTAGTGGGAACTACGTTAATCATACCGCCATTAGTGTTTCTTGCATTTGCAGATGCTTGAGATACACCATAAAAATCATTAATAGCTTCTGTAACACTTACAACATCTCCACCAAATTTACCGTCTAATAAAACATTAAGAGAGAAGTTTTTATAATCGAATGTATTACTTATACCTAAGGTAAAATCTGGTTGCGCATATGCTATAGTTTTAAAAGGTGTAGCTTCTAAAGCTAAGTTTCCGCTACCATCATCAGTAACAATTGGTAATCCGTTTTCGTTTCTTATAATTGATCGCCCACGAATACTACCAAAATCTTCACCTTCAACTAAAGAATAGCCATAGCCATTAACTCCAGAAGCCGTTAAAATAGCTTCTCCATTATCTAAAGAAGGATGAACTGAAACAACTTTGTTTTTGTTTGTAGCAAAGTTAACAGAAGCATTCCATTTAAAGTTATCGTTTTCAATAGGTTTTCCGTTTAATACAAGTTCAATTCCTTTGTTTGAAATTTTACCTGCATTTACTATGTTTTGTGTGTATCCTTGAATGTTAGGCTGTGCAGCAATAAAGAATATTTGATTTTCTGTATTAGAGCTGTAGTAAGTAAGGTCTAAACCTAATCTATTTCCTAAAAAGCGCCATTCTGTCCCAATTTCAAAAGATTTTTGTTTTTCAGGTTTTAAAGTTTCACCCTCTCTAGGTGCAAATGTGGCTTGATTAGCTGAGCCAATAGTGCCCCCAGAATTTGTGGTTCCAATGGTTCTTAGAGGTATTGTAGCATATGCTGGAATATCTTTGCCAACCTCGGCATAAGAAATTCTTGCTTTTGCAAATGAAACTGATTTTGGCATTTCGAACATTTCTGTTAATATACCTGTTAACCCTACCGATGGATAAAAAAATGAACTTGAAGCGGTATCGACTAATGTAGAAGACCAATCCATTCTTCCGGTTATGTCTAAATATAACATGTTTTTGTAACCAACATTTGCTGCACCGAAAACAGATTGCACTTCTCTATTTGATACATTTTGTGCAATACCATTGGACGATTTAAAATTCGCAATAGTAAATTCATTTGGGAATCTTAATCCTTCTTGTTGACCAGAATCTAAAAGAATTTGATCTCCAATTGAATATTTTGTTAAACTTGTTCCTAATATTAATCCTAAATCAAGATTTTCAGTTAGAACTTTATTATAATTTGCAATTAAGTCTAAATATTGTTGTGTATTTTCTGTTTTTTCAAGAATATATCTTCCAGTTGATGGGACAAAAGTTAAGTCGCTACCAGCAAATAATTTTTTGTCAAAAGTAAAGAATGATTTATCAAGGCTTCCTCTAGATTGTAATGATAAGTTATCATTAATTTGATAGTTTACACTTATACTGGCAAGAACTCTTTGTGCTATATCTTTACTGCGATTTCTGTAAATTAACCAATATGGATTTTGTTGAATATTTTCATCGAATGATGTTGCGTATTGATCCATCATATTGGTACTTGTATTGAAATATTCAATTTTATTTTTATAGGTATTTAGATCTATGCCAACAGGATTAAGATACAACCCTGTTAAAGGGTTTGAGTACAATCCGTTTCCTGGTCTATTCCAAATGCGTTGGTCCGATAAGTTTATATTTGCCGAAACTTGAATTTTATTGTTTAAAAAACTTGCTGTTTCTCGTAAGTTTAAGACATTTCTATTTAACCTGTTTTCTGGCATCACACCTGTTGCGGACGTATTCGCAAACGAAAAATAAGTTTGAGCTACTTTATTTCCGGCACTTAACGATAGAGATTGTATCGCTGTTGTGCCTGTATTAAAAAAGGCATTAACGGTATTAGATAACCCGTTTGTTTTTGTTCCCCAAGATTTTGGGTCGGTTACTCTTCCGTTTTCAGTAATAGCACCTCCAACAGATAGTGATTGATATTCTGTTTGTAGTTCTGGCAAAGAAATAACATTATCAACCGTAAGAGTTGAAGCGAAATTCACTTTTACAACGCCTTCTTTACCACTTTTAGTTGTAATTAATATCACACCGTTCGCACCCTGACTACCATATAATGCTGCCGCTGATGCACCTTTTAATACAGTGATACTTTCAACGTCATCTGGATTAATTAACGAAGTTATATCCCCACCATCTCTGTTTCCAGTCTGACTGCCAAAAACATTTGTTCCAGGAGTTTCACCATTTTGTCCATTACCATTATTGAGCATAGGGATACCATCAATAACATACAACGGATCATTATTACTTGTAGAAGAATTTCCTCTTAAAACCACTTTGGTAGCTCCTCCAACTCCAGATGAACTTCTTGTAATGGTTAAACCAGCTGACTTTCCAGACAAGCTATTTATAGGGTTAGTTTGTTTAACTCTTGTTAAATCATCACCCTTAACATCTTGTGCAGAATAAGTAAGCGTTTTTCGTTCTTTCTTAATACCAAGAGCCGTTACAACAACTTCGTTGAGTTGTTCAGCATCTTCTGTCATTTGTACATCAATAACATTAGATTGCCCAACAGTTATTTGCAAACTGGTCATCCCAAGAAATGAAAAGTTTAGAACATCTCCAACATTTGCTGTTAGTGTATATTCTCCATCAAAATTTGTTTGAGCACCGTTTGTAGTGCCTGATACTAATACATTCACTCCAGGAAGCGGAATACCATCTGCTTTGGAAGTTACTGTTCCTTTAATTTCTTTTTCTTGCGCAAAGGTTAATTGAGCAGTCAATAATAAAAAAGAAAACAAGAAAAGTGTTCGTAAATTTTGTTTCATAATTTGATTATTTTGTTTTTTAGTTAAGCCAAACTATTCATTATTAAAATAGTTTTAAAAAAATTTATATGAACGACATGGTTTTGCGCACAGACAACATATTAAATTCGATAAGTGATTTTAACAAAATAAACAATTAACAATTTTATTGTTAATTAATGAATATATCACTAAAATTGCTTTGTATTAATAAAGTATTGATAATTTATCAAGCTTAAATTTAAGAATCATTTCACTATTTAATAAGAAAACAGGTAATACAATTCCAATCAAATATCATTTTATTTTTTGGTTAGGATACTTCCTTTTTAATGTAATAAGGTGGGGAAGTTATTTTAATGATTATTGGTATTCGTTAAAATCAAATTTAGTTGAATTTCCCATTCATATTATAGTGGTTTATGTGAACCTCTTTTATTTAATCCCAAAATTCATACTTCGGAAAAAATACTGGACTTATATTTCATTTCTAGCCTTCATGTTAGCAATGGTATACTTGGTAAGAACGGGTCTTAATTATTTATTGGTAACAAAAAATATTTGGCCAGAGGCAGGAGACACAGGTAGATTTATGGAATTAAATCATATTATTGCAGTAGTTCTGGGTGAGTTATATGTAATTGGGTTTGTAACCGCCATAAAATTAGTCATTGATTGGTCTATAGAGAAA
>CAXBHA010000277.1:0-4521 GCA_963974955.1 uncultured Yeosuana sp.
CAAACATTACACCAGACCATTTGGATAGATATAATTATCAGTTTGAAAATTATATCGCTTCAAAATTTAGAATAGCAATAAACCAAACAAAAAAGGATTATTTGATTTATGATGCTGATGACGAAGTTATCATTCATTGGTTAAAAGATCATCCAGTTCAATCAACATTATTGCCATTTTCATTAACTAAAATTATTGAAAATGGAGCGTATTTAGACAATAACAATATAAAAATAACAATTGATAACGACCAAATAATTATGCCAACATCAAATCTTGCTTTAGAAGGTAAACACAATATTAAAAATGCGATGGCTGCTTCCACAGTAGCTCATTTGTTGCGGATTAGAAAACAAACGATAAGGGAAAGTCTAGAAAATTTTCAAGGAGTTGAACACCGTTTAGAGCATGTGCTTAAAATTAATAAGGTGCAATATATCAATGATTCTAAAGCGACTAACGTAAACGCGACCTATTACGCTTTAGAAAGTATGGAAACTCCAACAGTTTGGATTGTTGGCGGACAAGATAAGGGCAATGATTATGAGGAATTATACTCTTTCGTTAACGAAAAAGTTAAAGCCATTATTTGTCTTGGAGTTAATAATGAAAAACTACTGCACACGTTTGGCAACATGGTAGATATTATTGTAGAAACACAATTCATGTCTGAAGCTGTAAAAATTGCATATAAAATTGCCGAGGCTGGCGATACTGTGTTGTTATCACCTGCATGTGCCAGTTTTGATTTGTTTGAAAACTATGAAGATAGAGGGCGTCAATTTAAAGAGGCGGTTAGAAATTTATAATTCCATCTTAATCTTCCCAAAGGGAAGAAATTGATGAGGACTAAATATTAATTAATAAAAAAATAATTCTTCCCTTTGGGAAGATGTCGCGAAGCGACAGATGGGGAGATGCAAACACTATTTAAAAACATAAAAGGAGATCGATTAATTTGGGCAATCGTTGCATTGTTGGCCATATTCTCATTTCTTCCTGTTTATAGTGCAGCAAGTAATTTGGCTTATTCAGGAGGAAACACAAGTACCTTTTCTTTTTTTGTCAAGCATTTTATGCATCTTTTTTTAGGATTTGCAATTATTTATGGAGTTCATAAAATACCATATAGATATTTTAGAGGATTGTCAATAGTCATGATTCCAATTGTTTTGGTGTTATTGGTTGTTACCATGTTTCAAGGCGTCACAATTGAAGGGGCAAATGCGAGTCGATGGATACAAATACCAATAGTAGGTATGTCGTTTCAAACGTCAACTTTAGCGTCTTTGGTTCTAATGGTATATGTAGCACGTTACATGTCAAAAATAAATGAAAGGGAAATTACTTTTAAGGCATCCATTTTGCCTCTATGGGTGCCTGTTTTTTTAGTCATGGTATTAATTTTACCAGCAAACCTTTCCACTGCGGCCATTATGTTTGTTATGGTGATTATGTTAGTGTTTATTGGAGGTTACCCAATTAGGTATTTATTAGCGATTTTAGGAGCAGGAATATTAAGCTTGGTGTTATTTATTATGATTGCAAGGGCGTTTCCTGATGCCATGCCAAACCGTATTGACACCTGGATGAGCAGGTTGGAAAGTTTTACCGACAACGAAGATTCGGAAGCCGATTATCAAATTGAAAAAGCAAAAATAGCTATAGCTTCAGGGTATATTCAAGGGGTGGGTCCCGGAAAAAGTATTCAAAAGAATTTTTTACCACAATCTTCATCAGATTTTATTTTCGCAATTATTGTCGAAGAATATGGCTTGATAGGGGGTGTCTCATTAATAATTTTATACATGTGGTTGCTTTTTAGAATTGTAATTGCAGCTCAAAAAGCCGATACTATTTTTGGAAAACTTTTGGTTCTTGGGGTTGGTCTTCCTATTGTATTTCAAGCCTTAATAAATATGGCAGTGGCTGTTGAGTTATTTCCCGTTACCGGACAAACACTTCCATTAATTAGTAGTGGCGGAACCTCTATTTGGATGACCTGTTTGGCTATTGGAATTATACTAAGCGTTAGTGCAAAGCGAGAAGAAATAAAAGAATTTGAAAACAATGAGGATAATCCTTTAGAAATTTTATCAGAAACCATTTGAGGAGATACGATATAAGGAGTTACGATTTACGAGTTTAGAATAACGATGAAACAAGTATTAAAAAATAGAACTAAAAAATATGCAGCCGATTGTTGGAATTTGTGCACTAAGTTTCCTGTTTCTAGAGAATATAATGCCTTTTGTAACCAGTTAATAAGATGTTCAAGTTCGGTTGGAGCAAATTATAGAGCAGCTTGCCGAGCAAAATCTGATGCAGATTTTATAAATAAATTAAAAATAGTTGAAGAAGAGGCGGATGAAAGCATGTATTTTTTGGAATTATTATTAGAAATAAGTGATAAAGAACATGCAGAAATAAAAAGATTGCATAAGGAAGGAAATGAATTGTTGTCTATTGTTGTAGCATCAATTAAAACAATGAGAAATCGAAAATCGAAAATCGAAAATCGTGAATCATAAATCATCACCATATAAAATCATACTTTCAGGAGGGGGTACAGGGGGTCATATTTATCCTGCTATTGCCATTGCCAATGATTTGAAAAAACGGTTTCCAGATGCAACGTTTTTGTTTGTTGGCGCTAAGGATAGAATGGAAATGGAAAAAGTACCAGAATTGGGCTTTGATATTAAAGGATTATGGATTTCCGGAATTCAAAGAAAATTAACGCTAAAAAACCTAATATTTCCATTTAAATTATTGAGTAGTCTGTGGAATGCTCGTAAAATTTTAAAATCGTTTAAACCAGATGTTGTTATTGGTACAGGCGGGTTTGCTAGTGGACCATTGTTATACATGGCAGCCTCAAAACGAATACCTTGCTTAATTCAGGAACAAAATTCGTATCCGGGAATTACCAATAAACTATTAGCTAAAAAGGTTCAAAAAATTTGTGTTGCTTATGATAATTTAGAACGATTTTTTCCAAAGGATAAAATTATTAAAACAGGTAATCCAGTTCGTCAGGATTTACTGAATATAGATACTAAAATTGTTCAAGCTAAAGATTTTTTCAATTTAAAACACGGAAAATACACCTTGTTGGTTCTTGGTGGAAGTTTAGGAGCAAGAAATATAAATAATTTAATTGAAAAAGAAATGGACTTTTTCAATACTCAAAATGTGCAAGTTATTTGGCAATGTGGAAAATTGTATTATGAACAGTTTAAGATTTATAACAACACTAAAGACATACAGGTATACCCATTTTTAAACAATATGGATTTTGCATACGCTGCTGCGGATATTATTATTTCAAGGGCGGGTGCAAGCTCAGTCTCAGAATTATGTATCGTTGGAAAACCTGTAATTTTTATTCCATCGCCTAATGTTGCCGAAGACCATCAAACAAAAAATGCCATGGCTGTGGTTAATAAGGATGCCGCAATTATTATTAAAGAAGATGATTTGGATGTTGATTTTGAAAATAAATTTTCACAACTAATCCTATTCCCCAAAAAGCAAAGGCAATTGAGTATAAATATTAAAAAACTAGCATTAATTGATGCAACAAGACAAATAACCGATGAGGTTGAGAAACTTTTGAAACCCCAGTCTTCCCTAAGGGAAGAAACTAAAAATTAATATGAGTAAGAGTATTAACATATCAAACCTGAAAAATGCCCTTCCCTTAGGGAAGGGTTTGGGATGGAATAACATTTATTTCGTGGGGATTGGTGGTATTGGCATGAGTGCTTTGGCACGATACTTTTATGCAAATAAGAAGTGCGTTGGGGGCTATGATAAAACGCCAACCGAATTAACCAATAGTTTAATAGCGCAAGGCATTTCCATTCATTTTGAGGATTCAATAAAGCGTATTGAAGCACCGTTTTTAGATTCTGAAAACACATTAGTGGTTTATACTCCGGCAGTTCCTAAAAACAATTTAGAATTGGCATATTTTAAATCCAATGGATTTACCATTTTAAAACGCTCTGAGGTTCTTGGTTTAATTACGCAGCATACCTTTTGTTTGGCAGTAGCAGGAACGCATGGAAAAACTACCACAACCAGTATTTTGGGGCATTTATTGTTTGAGTGTAATGTGCCTTTAACTGCATTTTTAGGAGGGATAAGTGAAAATTACAATTCCAATTTAATTCTGAAAGGAACTGAGGTGTCGGTTGTAGAAGCTGATGAGTTTGATCGTTCATTTTTAACCTTATCACCAGACATTGCTTGCATCACATCTATGGATGCCGATCATTTGGATATATACGGAGATGCTTCACATTTAATTCAAGCATTTGAAGATTTTTCAAAACGAGTAAAATCCAACGGAAAACTATTTGTAAAAAACGGACTTCCATTACAAGGAATAACATATGGAATTGAAGACAACTCTGATTATTCCGTTCAAAATATTAAAATAATAAATGGTTCTTATGTTTTTGATGTTAAAACACCAAAACAAGTACTAAAAGATTTTCAATTTAACCTGCCTGG
>CAXBHA010000278.1:0-4520 GCA_963974955.1 uncultured Yeosuana sp.
TGCTTGACCCTAATGGTGCAGGTAAATCGTCATTAATGCGAACCATTGCTACGTTGCAAAGTCCAGATTCTGGAACCATCACGTTTGGAGAGATTAATGTGCTTGAAGATAAAATGGCACTTCGAAAAGTATTGGGATATTTACCGCAATCATTTGGTGTGTATCCTAAAATGACAGCGGAAGCTTTGCTGGATTATTTTGCCACGTTAAAAGGGGTTAAGTCTAAAGAAGACAGAGCAAAATTAGTCAAGGAAGTTTTAGAAATCACGAATTTATATGATGTTAGAAAAAAGGAAGTTGCGGGATATTCCGGAGGGATGAAGCAACGTTTTGGAATTGCACAATTATTACTCAACAATCCTAAATTAATCATTGTTGATGAGCCTACAGCGGGATTAGACCCTGCAGAAAGGCATCGATTTTTAAATGTCTTGCGTGAAGTTGGAACTAACTGTACCGTTATTTTTTCAACTCATATTGTTGATGATGTGAAAGAGTTATGCAATGAAATGGCTATTTTAAATGGTGGACAAATATTAAAACATACAACACCTATACTGGCAACTGAAGAAATAAAGGGACAAATTTGGACTAAGGTCATTCATCGTGATGAATTAGGATCTATGGAAGCAACTTATAATGTGCTCTCATCCAATTATAATCAGGATAATAGTTTAAATATTCGGGTTTATTCAGCAGATAAGCCTGCAGATGATTTTAAAGAAGCAGCACCACAATTGGACGATGTTTATTTTATTGCTTTGAAAGAAGAACCAATTTTAGTTTAATTCCTTTTAAAAAAAGACACATGTTTTCAACAATTTATAAATATGAATTAAACTATTGGTTTAAAAAACCGGCGTTTTATATTTACATGGCACTATTTTTAGTGTTGTCATTATTTTTATCGGCAAGTTCTGCTGGTATTTTCGACTTTCTTACGGTTTCTACGGGCTCCTCTAAAATAGTCAATTCCCCAATTGGAGTCACTGGATTATTTAATGGCTTAACCACGTTTATTTTCTTTTTATTCCCATCCATTATTGGTGTTTCGATTTATAGAGATTATAAGAGTGAAATGCACACCATTCTATATTCCTATCCATTCTCAAAGGCTAATTATTTATTCGCCAAATTTCTTTCGGGGATTACAATTGTCACACTCATTGTATTGGTTATTGGTTTAGGGATGTTTATAGGTTTTAGAATGCCTGGAACTAATGCCGATTTAGTAGGGCCATTTATTTTAATGTCTTATGTACAGACCTATGTTGTATATATTATTCCTAATGTGTTATTATTTGGTGCTATAGTATTCGCAGTAGTCACTTTTACCAGAAATATAGCGGCTGGTTTTATAACCGTTGTTTTAATATTGCTTATTCAAGGAATTGTTGCAAATTTATTATCCGATCCTGAAAACCGCCTTATTTCTGCACTTCTGGATCCTTTTGGAGAACAAGCTGCTAATTATTACACGCGTTATTGGACTGTTGCCGAGCAAAATGAAATGATGTTGCCCATAAAAGGTATTATTCTGTATAACCGATTAATTTGGCTTGGTGTAGCGTCGTTAGTATTCGGATTTGTGTATAAATATTTTTCCTTTAGTCAAAATGCCATCTCTTTTTCATGGAAAAAAAGAAAGGGTGAGCGCTCAACAAAAAGTAATTTTGGTGGAATTACAAGAATTCATTTGCCTAAGGTTGATTTTGATTTTTCGTTTATTCAGAATTTAAAAATCTCATGGCGATTATCAGCCATTGATTTTAAATATATTATTAAAAGCTGGCCATTTATTAGCATTGTGTTGGTAGGATTAATTTTTATATTGATCTCATCAACGGCATTAGGTCAGATATTTGGCACAAAAACCTATCCGGTAACATGGCAAATGTTATTGATTCCCGGAAATAGTTTTTCCCTGTTTATTAATATTCTTACCTTTTTATATGCAGGGATGTTGGTTCATAGAGGAAAACTCGATAACATGAATCATTTGGTTGATGTTACCCCAATTCCTAACTGGACTTTATTAGTTTCAAAATTTATTGCCTTATTAAAAATGCAAGCAGTTTTGTTGCTTGTAATTATGATAGGAGGTATGCTAATTCAAATATATCATGGGTATTACAATTTTGAAATAGGACATTATTTGTACGAACTTTTTGTGTTAAACTTTATTGGTTTTGTTATTTGGGCTCTACTATCTTTAGTAATTCAAGTATTAATTGGTAATCCGTATTTAGGGTTATTTATTCTGCTCGTTATTTCTGTTGGTATTCCATTTTTAAGCTCCGCTGGAATTGAACAAGACATTTTTAAATACAATCAAGCTCCGGGTTTTCAGTACTCAGACATGAATGGCTATGGCACCTCATTTACGCCCTATTTTATGCATAAATTATATTGGCTTTTTAATGGCCTCGTCTTTTTATGTATTTCTGCTCTGTTTTGGGTGAGAGGTTTACCACATTCCTTCAAAGAGCGGTTAAACATAGCAAAATCTCGTTTTAAAGGGTTTATACGTGTTGCTTTTATTACATGTTTTGTGGCGTTTGTTAGTTTCGGATTTAGTATATATTATGAAAATAATATTTTAAATGAACACACTTCATCAAAAGAAAGCGAGTTAAAAGCGGTTACATGGGAGAAAACTTATAAAAAATATGAAAAGGCTATTCAACCCAGAATTGTTGCCGTTAATTGTAATGTGAATATTTTTCCTAAACAGCTTAATTTTGATGCCGATGGAACCTATATTATGGTGAACAAATCGACAGTTGCTATTGATAGTTTGTTATTAAATTATAATGATTTTCCAAGTACTTTTGAATTTAGTAAGCCTACTGAATTGATTTCAAAAGACACCGTTTTTAATTTTAATATATACAAATTAAAAGAGGCTTTATTGCCTGGGGATTCATTAGAATTAAGTTTTACAGTTCATAATAAAACAAATACCTGGTTGCGTAAAAACTCGCCAGTATTAAAGAATGGCACTTTTATAAACAACTTTCAAATGTTTCCTTCATTAGGCTATGATAGTGGCTCTGAACTACAAGATAATGAAGTACGAAAAAAATATAATTTACCTGAGAATGATTTAAAACCCGAGCCTACAGATTCAACAGCTTTAGGGAATACCTATATTTCAAAAGATTCGGATTGGATTGATTTTGAAGCGACAGTAAGTACCTCACCAGACCAAATTGCGATTGCTCCAGGATATTTACAAAAAGAATGGACTGAAGACGACAGACATTATTATCACTATAAAATGGATAGTAAAATTTTAAATTTTTATGCCTTTAATTCGGCTAAATATGAAGTAAAAAAAGACAAATGGCAAGATGTGAATTTAGAAATATATTACCACAAAGGGCATGAGTATAATCTGGACAGAATGATAGCAGGGATGAAGGCGTCTTTAGATTATAATTCCGGGAATTTTAGTCCATATCAGCATAAACAATTGCGCATTGTTGAATTTCCAAGAACCGGTGGAAGTTTTGCACAATCATTTCCAAATACCATTCCGTTTTCTGAAGGTGTTGGGTTTATAGCCGATGTAGATGATACAGACGAAGGTGGTGTTGATTATCCGTTCGCCATTACCGTGCATGAAGTTGCCCATCAATGGTGGGCGCATCAAGTTATTGGTGCAGATGTTCTGGGTGCTACCATGTTGTCCGAAAGCCTGTCGGAGTATGTATCCTTAAAAGTATTAGAACATCAACAAGGAAAATCTAAAATGCGTAAGTTTTTAAAGAAAGCATTAGATGATTATTTAACGCAGCGAACCTTTGAGACTAAACGCGAAAAACCATTAATGTACAACGATGGCCAAGGCTATATACGTTACCAAAAAGGCTCTTTAGTGTTTTATGCATTAAGCGATTACATAGGAGAAGACACGTTAAACAACGCCTTAAAACGCTATGTTAAAAAAGTAAAATTTCAAGATCCACCTTATACCACATCGGTTGAAATGGTTAATTTCATCAAACGAGCAACACCAGATAGTTTACAATATGTAATTCATGATATGTTTGAGACGATTACGTTATATTCAAATAGAATTGTTGATGTAACATCTAAAGCGTTAGAAAACGGAAAGTATCAAGTAGATATCGAGTTTAATGTGAGCAAGTACAGGAATAATGAAAAAGGTAGAAAATACTACGGATTGAAAGTGGGAGATACCTTAAGTTATCAGACGGAAAGCATGAAAAAGCCTGAGTTATCGGTTCCATTAGATGATTATATAGATGTTGGTGTATTTGCAAAAGAAGAAGTGGACGGTAAAAAGAAAGATAAAGAATTGTATTTAAAGAAACATAAAATTACGGCTATCAATAATAAATTAACCATTATCGTCGATGAAAAACCGTCTGAAGTAGGCGTGGACCCCTATAACAAATTGATTGACACGAAGTCCGACGACAATCGGCGTGAATTATAACCATTATTTAGGTTGATAAAAAAGCACTCAAATGTTTTAAAATGTTTGAGTGCTT
>CAXBHA010000279.1:0-4513 GCA_963974955.1 uncultured Yeosuana sp.
ATTATCTACCTCAGCGAAGGACATCGTATCACTATCTGCAATTTCTAAAATCTTAGCACCTTGGTCTCCATCAAGAAATTCACCTTTATCATTTAATAACTTTAAAGCATTCCATTGTTTTGGGTTATGACTTGCCGTTAATATAATACCGCCATCAGCATGTTCCATTGGCACAGCCATTTCAACAGTCGGTGTTGTAGAAAGTCCCAAATCAACAACATGAATTCCAAGTCCAACCAACGTGTTCATGACCAAATTTTGAATCATTTCTCCAGAAATTCGAGCATCTCTTCCTACTACCACCTTATAATGGTCTTTGCTACGTTGTCGTTTAACCCAAATGCCATAGGCAGATGCAAATTTCACAGCATCAATAGGCGTTAAATTATCACCTACTTTCCCTCCAATGGTTCCTCTAATTCCAGAAATTGATTTTATAAGTGTCATATTTATTTAAGATTTTTAACAAACGTACATATTTTTATTAGCTTGATTTTTTAAATCTTTAAAAAATGTTCAACAGAATAATTTTAAAGTTAAAAATACTAAACTTCCCTTTGAATTTGTAAATTACACGGATGAATTATTTAGCACATATCTATCTTTCGGGTGACAATGATCTTATAACCATTGGAAATTTTATGGCAGATGGCATAAAAGGAAGAGATTATAAAAAATATCCCACAGAGATTCAAACAGGGATATTATTACATCGAAACATTGATACATTTACAGATTCTCACGTAACGGTTCGGAAAAGCACCAAGAGATTACATGAAAAATATGGCCATTATTCGGGAATTATTGTAGATATACTTTACGATCATTTTTTAGCTAAAAACTGGAGCACCTATTGTGATATTCCTTTAAAGGGTTATTTAGAATCTTTTTATGATTCCTTGGAAGATCACTATGAGATTTTACCGATAAGAATTCAAAAAATGATGCCTTATATGTTAGCCAATAATTGGTTGGCTAGTTATGCCTCTATTGAAGGAATTTCAAGAGCTTTAGAAGGTATGAATAGGAGAACTAAAAACAGATCAAATATGAATGAAGCCGTAAAAGAGCTTCAAGAATTTTACACAGCTTTCGAAAATGAATTTACCCATTTTTTTGATGAACTTATAGAATTTTCAAAACATAAATTAAAAGAACTAAAACTTAAAAACAATCCAGAATGAAACGCATTTTTTACATCATATTATTTTTCTTAGTCTTTTTTTCCTGCAAACAAGCGCACGAAACAACAGTTATAAAACAAAGCAAAACAGGTCTTATTGCTAATCATGCCATGGTGGTTTCTGCACGTGTTGAAGCATCCAAAATAGGTGTGGATATTTTAAAAAAAGGAGGCAATGCATTTGATGCTATGGCTGCAACTGGCCTTGCATTGGCCGTATCGTATCCATTTGCTGGAAATATTGGTGGCGGTGGTTTTATGGTTTACCGACTATCTAATGGAGATATAGGAGGTCTTGATTATAGGGAAAAGGCGCCCATGGCAGCAACAAAAAACATGTATTTAGACGAACATGGTAATGTTATCCCTGATAAAAGTACGCTTGGCTCTTTAGCAGTAGGCATTCCAGGAACCATTGCTGGCCTATTTGATATCCACGAAAAATTTGGAAGCTTACCAATAAAAAATATTATTGAACCCGTAATTGCACTTGCAAATAAAGGCGTTGTTGTAACTGAAAATCAAGCAAAACGATTTAATTATTATCAAGCTGCTTTTCGTTTAGTAAATAAAGATTCATTACTGTTTTACAAGGTTTGGAAAGAAAATGATACTATTAAATATCCGGCTTTAGCTAACACCTTGGAACGCATTTTAAAAAATGGTCGTGATGAATTTTACAAAGGGGAAACTGCAAAAATTCTTGTTAAATTTTTGCAAGATAATGGTGCGATAATTACTGAAGAAGACCTCGCTAAATATGAGGCTAAATGGCGAACACCAATTATCTTTAATTATGATGATTTAAAAGTTATTTCCATGTCTCCACCATCAAGTGGTGGCATTTGTTTAGCTCAAATAATGAAAATGATTGAGCCTTATGATTTAAGTGACTACGGACATAATTCTCTCAAATCCATCCAAGTTGTTACTGAGGCAGAACGTCGTGCTTATGCCGATAGAAGTTATTATTTAGGAGACCCTGATTTTGTTTCAATCCCTACAGATGATCTTATAAGTGACGCCTACTTAAAATCGAGAATGGCTAATTTTTCATTTAAAAAAGCAACCCCCTCTTCCGAGGTCACACATGGCAATATTGAAGTTGTTGAAAGTAATGAAACCACACATTACTCAATTATTGACCAACTTGGTAATGCGGTTTCTGTAACCACCACTTTAAATGGTGCTTATGGCTCAAAATTGTACTGTTCTGAGCTAGGGTTTTTCTTAAATAATGAAATGGACGATTTTAGCAGCAAATCTGGAGTTCCAAACATGTTTGGTTTAATTGGAGCCGAAGCAAATAGCATTGCTCCTGAAAAACGAATGTTAAGTTCTATGACGCCCACTATATTGGAAAAAAACGGTAAGTTATTTATGTCTGTTGGAACACCTGGAGGTTCTACAATTATTACGTCTGTTTTACAAACCATTTTAAATGTCCATGAATACAATATGACTATGCAAGAAGCTGTTGATGCACCTCGATTTCATCATCAATGGTTACCCGATGTGATTCAAATGGAACCAAATTCCTTTGATAAAAATTTAATAAAACAACTGCAAAGTAAAGGGTACATAACGAATGAAAAAGATTCTCCTGTTATTGGTAAAGTTGATGGAATCATGGTTTTAAACGACAAAACGCTTGAAGGCGGTGCCGATCGTCGAGGTGATGATACGGCTGTCGGTTTTTAATTGGTTTTCCTAATTGATTCAATTGTATTTAATATTTTAGCGCTGATTTATAGACCATTATTCGTGTAATATCTGCTATTTCAGTTTATGAAGACCAAAAAAACAATTAAAATAGTTACAGGCTTTATTGTGCTTTTAACACTCCCTAGTGTCCTGTTTTTTTTGTTTATGTTTTTTAAATACAGCGAAGAACTTCCACAAGGAATTCAAGGGCCAAAGGCAGATACCCTAGCTTATAAAATGCTTAACACTTTAAATTACGATGCTTATAAAAACACCAACTATTTAGAATGGACCTTTAAAAAAAGGCATCACTATAAATGGAAGAAAAATGAAAATTTATGTTCTGTTTATTGGGAAGATTATAAAGTTGATTTAAACTTAAATAACAAGGCTTTAAACAAAGCCTATGTGCACGGATTTATTGTGAAAAGTGATTTAGGTGAAGAACTTATTACTAAAGCACAATCCTATTTTAATAATGATTCGTTTTGGTTAGTAGCACCTTATAAAGTATTTGATAAAGGAACAGAGCGCCGATTAGTTAACCTAAAAAAGGGGAATACCGCTCTATTGGTAACATATACTTCAGGCGGCACAACACCTGGCGATTCATATTTATGGTTTTTTGAAAAAAATGGTATGCCTAAAAGCTTTAAAATGTGGACTTCGATTTTGCCCATTCAAGGATTAGAGTCATCTTGGTCAAATTGGATGACTACAGAAAGTGGCGCGAAACTTCCAACCTTTCATAATATTCTATTTTTTGGGATTGAAATCACCAATATTAAAGGAACCAATTAAAGTAATCCTTGACCCATGGTTTTAGTCTGTACTTAGTTATCTCGAACGCATGTGAGAGATCGCATGGTTTTGGTGCTATGTTTATTGAGCAACTTGTGTGATGTCTCGCTTTGCTCTACATGGCTAACCTCTACTATGACACAACAGATACTCAAAACAGATTAATTGAGTACTCTATGCCTGCAAAATTTGAAGAATAACGTCATTGCGAAATATGCCGTCATTGCGAGGAGTTTTTCACGACGAAGCAATCTCATGATGTAATCGTCATTGCGAACAACGTGAAGCAATCTGTCTATTTATAATGAGACTGCCACGTCCTTCGTCCTCGCAGTGACGGTAAGTTTCGTCATTGCGAGGCACGAAGCAATCTCTTGATGTAAACTCCAATCCAACAGATTATTTCAGTCATTCTTCCTTCGTAATGACGGTTGGTTCGTCATTGCGAAAAGCACGAAGCTGTCACCTCGAACCTATGTGAGAGGTCACATTATTTTGGTGGTAATGTTTATTGAATACCTTGTATGCATAACAAACGTTAAAGAAACTATTTAACTAGACCGTTGCCCAACAAACTGTTGGGTCTTTAATTTAAACAAAACATTAAACGTTGTTAAACTTCCGTAACTGCGAGTAATGTATTGTTGCAAATCAATTTTTTCTTGCTCATCGAGATTGCTCGAGTTTATTTTTTGCTCCATGACCCGCAAGCGATCGCGAACCATGGTAATCTTATGAAAAAATGTATCAATAGGTATTTCGCTTGATTTTAAACCAGTATCACTAGGTTCTAAAATCAGTTTTCCTCCTTTCCATTTATCTGCA
>CAXBHA010000280.1:0-4488 GCA_963974955.1 uncultured Yeosuana sp.
AGTAAAAACAATAAAATTAGTGAGTTTGCTAATTTGTTATTTGAAAAAGCATTTAAACCTTATACAATGAAGCAGTGGGACTTAACAACAGAGCAAATCGATAGGAGTGTTCTAAATAGAGTTAAATTTTCTCTAAATTTTGACAATCGCTATTTAAATAAAGATTTTCAGTTTTTACCTAAACATGGTTTTACAAAACTTTTTGAAAACATTCTAAATCATAAAAATATAGATATTGAATGTGAACAAGATGCGATGGATTATATAAAATTTAGCGGTGATAAAGTTTTATTTAAAAATAAATATATAGAGTCTATAGTTTTTACTGGTCCAATTGATGAACTATTTTCTTATCGTCAAGGGATGCTACCTTATAGGTCATTAAGGTTCACATCAGAAAGTTTTAAAGGTAAAGATAGACTACCTTCAGATTTCGTTTCTTATCCACAAGAGCATACATTTACAAGAAAAACTGAGTATAGGAAGTTTAATTATGAAGTTAGGAATCAAGAGTATACAACTGTTGTAGCGGAACACCCTATTCCATATCACCCTGAAAGTATCGACGGTAATGTCCCATACTATCCGACAATCACTAGTGACAACCTAAATTTACTTAGTAAATATCAAAAACAAGCACATGAATACTCTAATTTGTTCTTAGTTGGAAGGTTGGCAGAATATAAGTATTTCAATATGGATTTGATCATTGAAAATGCTTTTGAAAAGCTTGAATGTTTTTTACAACAGTTCAATGTAGGTAAAGGTAAATGAGATATACAATTGCAATTCCATCATATAATAATGAGGGGACAATACGAGAGGCTATTAATAGCTGCTTGAACCAAATAGGAACTATAGATTACGAATTACTTATAAGTGATGATGGCTCAACTGATAGTAGTATTAAAATTGTTGAAGAGTTTTCTGAAGATTATAGAGTAAGGATCATTAAGCACAGTGGAGACAGTTCTTTATATGAAAATCACAATAAATGCTTAAGAGAAGCAAAAGGAGATTATGTTGTTTTTTGTCATGCAGATGATACTCTTTTTTCTGATGCTATTCTAAAAATTGATTTGGCTCTTTCTTGTTATAACTACCCTGGGAAAATAGTCTGTTTTGGTAGAAGCTTTTTTAGGGATTTTTATAATAACTTTAAACAAGTTGGTGAGCTTAATAATATAGTTTCTGGAATTTCAGCACAAGAACTTTTTCAAAAAGGTGGTATAACACCTGCAGGAACTTGTTATAGTAGACAATCATTTTTGAATAATGGTGGCTTTCTTCCTATGAGAAATAGTATTACACCGTCTGATATGACATCAATGATAAAATATTCTTTAGACGGAGCTGAGTTTTTAATGCTCGACAGGATAATATTTAAAAGAGAGTTTGCTAGTACTGCTTGTAATATAAATAAAGAGGCCTCCTTTGAGTCAAAAGAACATGCTATAGAAGAGTTATCGAAAGTCTTAAGTAAAAATACAATGGAGACCCTATTTAGTAATGTAATTAGTTTTAATTCAATTGATTTACAGTACATGCTAATTCTATCGAGGTACTCAACCGATAAGAAATTAAAGTTAAAGTTAAAATTAAAATCGATTTTTAAAAACCCACTAATTTTAAGGCATAAGTTTATACGTAAACTTTTACTTGAAAAATGAGTCGTAAACTTAATAAGGCCATTATAAAAAGTGTGTCTGGACGGATATTAACTTATATAATACAGTTAGCTTCGTTAGCTATTTACGCGAGATTATTTAGTCCGGAAGAATTTGGGGTTATAGCTTCAATTCAGGTGTTTGTAATTTTCTTTCAAATGTTAGCTGATATTGGTATTGGACCTGCGATAATCAATGAAGATAAATTCGAGAGTAATAAACGCAACGGGGTTTTTACAGTAACTGCAATATTTGGTATTATTCTTGCAGTTCTTTTTTTCTTTTTTTCTTATGCACTAAATAGTTTTTATAATGGATACGAATATCAACAGATTGCTACATTTGTATGTGCTGCAATATTTTTTTATTCTCTTAATATTGTCCCTATGACGGCTATGAATAAAGATACAAAGTTTATCCATCTTGCTTTTGTAGATGTTTTTGTAGAATGCTTCTCTTTATTTGTAGTATACATATTATACATTATGAGCTTTGGTTTGTTAGCTTTAGCTGCAAGGTATTCCACACAAGCCGTTGTCAAATTTTTAATAATCTGGTTTTTATCAAGGAAAACTGAGTTGGGAAGACCTAGTTTCGGTTCTGAATTATACCATATTAAATCAATACTTAAATTTTCACTATATCAATTTGGATTTAACTTTATCAATTATTTTTCAAGGAATTTAGATAATATACTTATTGCTAAATACTTTGGTATGACGTCGCTTGGTATTTATGAGAAATCCTACCAATTAATGCGCTATCCGTTGATGATTACTACATTTGCTATGACACCCGCGATTCAACCAATATTGACTAAATTTAGAAACGAAAAAGCAATGATTATTAGGGAACATAACCGGTTAACTAGTATATTACTATCCATGTCATTGCCTATTGCTGTATTTATTTATTTAAACAGTAGTAATATAGTTTTGACTCTATTAGGTGAACAGTGGCTTGCGATAGATCCATTATTAAAAATATTTTCAGTTATGATTCCAATACAAGCAGTGTTATCAACATCAGGATCGTTCTTCCAGGTAATGAATCAGCCACGTTTATTATTCATATCAGGTTTAATATCCGCGGTTGTTAATGTGACTGCAATTGTTACTGGAATAATTATTGGAGAAATTAAATATGTTGCTTATGCGTTAGTTATTGGTTTTAGTATTAATTATGTTCAAGCATATTTTATCCTTTTTAAATATTGCTTTGTAAGCTCTTCTAAAGAGTTTTATTTGCGTCAATTAATGTCAGTGAGAGTTATGTTACCTCCCATTGTTTTATATTACTTAATTATTCATATTTTTTTACCTAGCTACAATCACTCTCCATTTGTTAGTTTATCGATAAATGCGGTTATTGGCTTAGTATCAATTATAGTGTTTTTTGTTCATATTAAAGAAAAGTTAAGTGATTCCAATATTAATTACAAATAGTTTTACTTTTATATAACTTATATATCAGTTATCAGTTATCAGTTATCAGTTATCAGTTGTCAGTTTTTAGTGAACATATAAATGGTCATTTCAGATAAATGGATATCAACACTGAGATGGCTTAATAATAATGAGGTTGAACATTTATATATCATAATAAATGAAATTAGATATAGTTGCTTTTATAAATCAAGCTCATTTTTAGGCTGCCTTTGCCATCATCATAAGTTTCAGGTAAAAATACACGTTGGAATATATTAATACTAATGGACCGAAAATTAGATATACATTTTCTAATATTGGTCCTTTCTGGCTTTTGTTATCATTTTATGCAGTAGTCATTCAATTTATACCTTCTAGCATAAGCGTACCAATAGGCGCTTTGTTATCTTTTATCCTATATCCTATAAATAAAAGGTTGGCTATTTCAAGTGCATTCATTGCTTTTTTTTCGAGTGCCGATTTAACTTTTGGTGGTATAATAAGCTTTTCCGGTCTGCTTTGTTATTTCTTATTAAATCGTCGAATATTCACATTAAATAAAGAAGCAATTTTTTGTATAACTATTTTATTTTGTTATTTATTTATAACTATATTCATATCTTTTTTTGAAAATATTGATTTGTTATATTTGTATTATCTGAAAACAAATGTTTATAAGGGCTTTGTAATACCTGTTGTTATCATCGTTGTTTTCAGTTGCTTGAAATATGGCGGGGATGATTACCTTCGTTGTATGTTTGGTGTATCAATTTTGATATCATTAGGACAAGCTATATGTATATTTACGGGTAATGATATTAGTGTTTTTTTTAGTTACCAGTTTTCTATTTCATTTATCTTGTTACTTATGGCACCTTCATTTAAACTTAAATTACTATCTCTGTTTAACCTTGCAGTTTATATTTTACTCTTTATTAAGGGGCAAATCTATTTCAGTAGTCAAGATGTAATGCTCGTTTTAGTTGCTGTAATTATTTATTTTATATTATATAAAAGAAAAACTTCATTTCTATTCTTGATTTTATTTTTAGCCATTATTTATTCGAATGCAGAAGTCCAGAACGTGTATTCTTTTCTCAAGGATACAATTGGACTTTCAGGTGGAGTTGCATTCAAATTTTCACAAATTTTTCTGGTTTTAGGTAGTTCTGACTTCGCCAGTATCCCATGGTCACCTCGAGTTAGAATTATTGAACTTATTAACTCAACAGATCGAAATATACTGGCTAATATTTTTGGCTCTGGTTATGTATCGTATATACGTGAGTCTATTATCCGTTTTGTTCAGAACAAAAATGAATTTTTACAGGTTAATGATTTTAGATTGGATGAAATATCTTCTGGTATGTTTTATGGGTTACATAATACTCCTA
>CAXBHA010000281.1:0-4483 GCA_963974955.1 uncultured Yeosuana sp.
AAGGTGATTGTATAAAGGAAATAAGTGAAAGCAGGTATCATAATATGCCCATGAACAATCATACCGTTGAAAATTACATGATTAAAGATGTTGAAACGATTGATGGTAACATGAATATTTTTGATGCGGCCAATAAATTTTTACAATCAAAACGTAGACGCTTCCCTATTGTTGAAAACGGAAAACTGGTTGGACAAATCAGTCAGAAAGATATTTTAAAAGCGGCCTTATCTTTTAAAGGAGCGACCTGGAGAAAATAAGAGGTCGTTATTCCCGTTTTACTAGAGCAAAATAGTCGCCTTCCAAGGGCAAATACCCTTGATCATACACAAAATAATAAACAGTGCCCGCTTTGGTGGTATATATGCTGGTAAAATAATTGAAATCAAAACCAGCTTCGATAAGTCTGCCTCTTGAAATTTTAGTTTTTTGGTTGGGATTGAGAAACTCTAATACTCTGTAATTTTTGCGCAGTCTGTTGTTTGTATTGCGTATTAAGTTTTTGCTGTCTTTATTTACCTTGTTGTTATAAGCATTCCGACAAGCGTCACTGCAGAATTTTTTATCAATTCTGCCAACAATTTTCTCGTCACATTCTAAACATTGTTTTGCCATGAATTTTATTTAAATTAAATCTATTGTAATATCAATCTACCAATTACCCGCATATTGAATATCTAATCGCATTTTTTCTTTCAAATAGTTATATTGGTAAGCATTGATTTGTCGGATGTGCAAATAATCATGGGCCAACCAATTGGTTAAAAATTGTTTTGCAGACATTGTTCCCAATGTTGGATGTATATGCGCGTTTTCCCAATCTGCATTTATATTCTTATGTAACCAAACAATAGATTTTCGGCGTTCATTTAAAAAATCCCGTAATACTTTTTCATGGTTTTGAGACTTATAATCCCGCTCCAAAACCCAACCAGTGGGATCTATTTTAGGCATTTCCAAAAGTGGTGTTTCGAGTGTGTGCTTAACTCTGGCTTTAAAATCCTCTCGCTCTTCATCCAATAAATGACACACTATTTCTAGCAAATTCCATTTTTCAGGATGTGGACGCCACCTATATTCATCTTCATTTTTATGAGCCAATAAACCCTTAAATACTTTTTGGTTTTGATCCAACATATTTATTATGTCACTAATAGTCATATTGTGCGATTTAAAGAACTAATATACAAAAATTTATCCGTTTACAAACGACTTCAACCATTTACAAACGATTTTAAATATTTATTAACCGAATATTAAAATTATGAACACACTTAGAAACAAAGTACAGTTGATTGGTAGACTAGGACAAGATCCTGAAATTGTAAACTTCACAGATGGTAACAAAATGGCAAAATTCTCATTGGCGACCGACGATAGTTACAAAGACAAAAAAGGAAACAAAGTGGAACGTGCCTACTGGCATAACATTATTGTAAAAGGAGGATTAGTAACTGTGGTAGAAAACTATATTACAAAAGGAAAAGAAATTGCTATTGAAGGCAAACTTACAAATCGCTCTTGGGAAGATAAAGATGGCACCAAACATTATACAACCGAAATAATTTGTAGCGAATTATTGATGTTAGGTAAATAATAACTTAATCTATAATTATTAATTTCTAAATGAGGCTCCCCCATAAGCCTCATTTATTGAACTCATTTAAACTTTTTCCATTTGCTAAAAAATTGCCCTTTTTTACCCATTTTTTGTCTTTTTCTTCTTCCGTAGCACTGCTATGCAACTCAAAAAACACTTCAAATGGTCAAAAAATGTCTAATTTTCGCTTAAACGCAGAAAGTTTAAATGAGTTCATTATTTTACATTATCAATATTATAATAACCTCCTTTGTTTTCGGTTCTATCTAAAGACTGACTAATAATCAAATGTGAGATATTAATCATATTTCTTAACTCACAAAGCGAGGTTGTTATTTTAGATTCTTTATAAAGCTCTTCCACTTCATTATAAATTAAATCTAAATGTTTTATAGCTGTTTTTAACCGTTTATTACTTCTTACAATACCTACGTAATCTCGCATTAATGCTTGTAATTGTTTTAAGTTATGTTGAATTAGAATATGCTCTTTTGGTATGGTTGTTCCTTCATCATTCCAATCTGGAATTTCTATTTTTGGTAACTTAGCATCATGGATACTGTGATGTTTAAAAATATTATGTGCAAATACTAATGCCTCCAATAATGAATTAGAAGCTAATCTATTAGCTCCGTGCAATCCGGTTCTAGCACATTCGCCACATGCAAATAAATTAGATATAGAGGTTTTCCCTTCTTTATCAACAACAATTCCACCACACAAATAATGAGAAGCCGGTACAACGGGAATCCAATCTTTTTCTATATCAATATGATGTTCTAAACATTTTTTATGAATATTAGGAAAATGGTTTTTAAAAGTATTAATATCTAAATGAGTGCAATCTAAAAACACATGTGCATCCCCGGTTTTTTTTAGTTGATCATCAATGCTCTGCGATACAATATCTCTTGAAGCCAATTCGGCTCTTTCATCATAATCAGGCATAAAACGATAGCCTTTTTTATTGCGTAAATAAGCTCCAAAACCTCTAACAGCTTCAGAAATCAAAAAAGAGGATTCTCCCTTTGCTTCATATAATGCTGTAGGATGGAACTGGACGAATTCCATATCTTTAATTTTAGCTTTTGCTCTATATGCCATAGCAATACCGTCACCCGTCGCAATAATAGGATTTGTAGTATGTCCATACACACAACCTATCCCGCCAGAAGCCAGCAACGTATTATTAGCTTTTACTGTAAATATCTGCCCTGTTTTTTGATCTAAAACATAGGCTCCAAAACAACATGGCGTTTTATCCTTAATCTGTTTTACTTGATGTTTCGTTATTAAGTCTATGACAAAATGATTTGGTAAAATAGTAATATTTGATAGCTGATGAGCTCTTTTTAACAAAGCTCTTTCTATTTCAAACCCAGTAATATCTTTATGATGCACCACTCTATTTTCTGAATGGCCTCCTTCTTTACCTAAATCCAATTGACCTCTTTTGTCTAAATCAAAATTAGCTCCCCAAAGCATAAGCTCTTCCAGTCTTTTAGGGCCTTCTTTAATAACCAATTCAACAACATTTTTATCACATAAACCATCACCTGCAATTAAAGTGTCCTCAATGTGCTTTTTAAAAGAATCTGTTTCAGTATCTAAGACAACTGCAACTCCTCCTTGAGCATATTTCGTGTTAGATTCTTCTTCATCAGATTTGGTCACAATAACAACGTTCCTGTTGGGAAACCTTTCGGCTATTTTAATTGAAAATGTTAATCCTGCAATTCCTGAGCCAATGACTAAATAATTTGTTTTAACCATAATTATTTTGATAATTCTAACATGCGTTCTATTGGCACTAGTGCTTTTTTTCTAATGTATTCAGGCACTTCTATTTGAGGGGTCCCATTCAGTAAACAATCGTATAATTTTTGCAAGGTATTGACTTTCATAAAGCCGCATTCGCTGCAAGCACAGGTGTTATCTTCATGTGCTGGAGCTGGGACAAGTTCTGTATTTGGAACCTCTTGTTGCATTTTGTACAAAATACCAGCTTCAGTAGCTACAATAAATTTTTCTTGTGAATGTGCCTTTACATAATTTATCATCCCTGAGGTTGAGCCAATATAGGTTGCTGTATTTAAAATATGCTCTTCCGATTCTGGGTGAGCTATAATTTTATGCTCTGGATATTTTTTATGTAACTCAATCAATTTATCAATGGAAAATGCTTCATGTACAATACAACTACCATCCCATAGCACCAAATCTCTTCCTGTTTTTTTAGCTACGTATTTGCCCAAATTTTTATCAGGCGCAAAGATAATAGGCACGTCTTTTGGAACAGATTCAACAATTTTCAATGCATTTGAGGATGTACAAACAATGTCGCTTAATGCTTTAATTTCTGCCGAACAATTAACATAAGTAATCACCACATGGTTGGGGTGTTGTTTTATAAATGCCGAAAAAGCTTCTGGCGGACAAGAATCAGCCAATGAGCAACCCGCTTTTAAATCTGGCAAAACCACTGTTTTTGTGGGGTTTAGTATTTTGGCGGTTTCTGCCATAAAATGTACCCCAGCAAACACAATAATATCAGCATCTGTTTCTGCTGCTTTTTGAGACAACCCCAAACTATCACCTACATAATCTGCTATATCTTGTATGTCTGCCGTTTGGTAATAATGGGCAAGAATAACAGCATTCTTTTCCTTTTTCAATTGTAAAATTTTCTCTTTTAAATGCATTTCCTTTGTGTTCTAAATATATATTTATACAAATATCATAATTAAAACTTTATTGAAGATTAAATCATCTTATTTTAATACGTTAAAAAAATTTGAATGTCCGTAATTTGCCATAAGTCTGAAAACATAATGATTTTGTCATTCCGACAAAGGAGGAATCCCATTGGTTTTCAATAGATTC
>CAXBHA010000282.1:0-4448 GCA_963974955.1 uncultured Yeosuana sp.
GCTGGTATTCCTGCTCCATTTTCTGGTACGTAAAAAGAAATATCAGCTTTTTGACGCCCTCTATCTCTAGTATCTGTAAAATTCGCTCTCCAAGGGCTGTATGTATACACACCTTGACTCGTTATTGCTGAAGCAGAAAGTGTTAAGTTACCGTAACGAATATTAGTAAATATACTGCCACCCCAATCTGGATCTACAGAACCTAATACAACTCGGTCATCTTCCGGAGTAATTTCCCCATCTCCATTTATATCCTTTACCTTAGCTTGACCTTCGGTAACACCTCCTGGAACATTAGTTTCACCTGCTTGAACGATACCGTCAAAAACATAGTTATAATTTGATCTATTTCCATTTTCTCCTGCAACCCCTATAGATTCCCCAATAAATAAACCATTACCGATATCATCAAGTTCCGTTTGACCATTGATTGACTCGATAGAATTTGTATTATTGGTATATGTTAAAGTTACATCCCATGAAAATTTATCCGTTTTTATTATTTTGGTATTAAGAAGTATTTCTACACCCTTGTTACGTACCGAACTGGCATTATCTAAAATGCCTGATTCAGCGCCTATTTCTACTGGAAGCAAGCGTTCAAATAAAACACCTTCTGATAGTCTATTGTAATAGTCAACAGAACCACTTACCCTGTTGTTGGCAAGTCCAAAATCAAGTCCAAAATTTACTTCGTTGGTTCTTTCCCATGTTAATGCAGAATTCGCCAATGCTGTAGCTCTAAAACCATTAACAGGACCGTCAAGATCATAGTATAATTGCTCATTTAAAGTATTCAAGGTAGGGTAAGGGTTTCTATTTCTATCGAACGAATTATTACCCGTAGAACCATAACTTGCCCTAAGCTTCAGGTTAGAAAAAAAACTATTTTTCATGAAGTTTTCATTTGAAACCGTCCAAGCAGCAGCTGCAGCTGAAAAAGAATCCCACTTGTTATCTTCACTAAATAAAGAATAACCGTCCCATCTATTAGATAAGGTTAAAAAATATTTTCCGTCGTAGTCATAATTTAATCTTAACGCATATGAGGATAATGATTCATCTAAAAATCCAGTTCCTAAATTAAAAGTAGCTTGTGGACCAGAGCCCAAATTATCAATACCACTTTCAAAAGAAAGGTTACGCGAAGACAAGAATCTAGACTCAATTTGAGATGAGAAAACACTTTGTAAGGCTAAAAGTTTAAAATTATGTTTCTCATTAAAAGTTTTATTAATATTAAACTGATTATCCCATGTATAATTAAAGCTTTTTCTAATGTCTAAATCTCCTAAAGGACCTCCATTACTCAATCCTTCATTGGTTAAATTACCCCAAGACCTGCCTCTTTCACGATTGTCATATCCTGAAGAAAATGTGGTTCTAAAAGACAACCAATCTGTGAATTTATAATTCATAAAAACGTTACCTACAATATTCCATCTTTCAACATTATCAGAAGAATTGGCAATTTGTAACAATGGGTTATAAGTACTTGTTTTATTGATTGCGAAATTACCTGAAGTGGGAAATACTAACTTTCCTGGCTGGTCAAACAATTCATCTGTTTCAACACCATTATCATTAATAGCATAAGGACTTAAAAAGGGAGCTAAACGAAATGCCTCTTGCATTGCATTACTGCTGCCACGCTCATTTTCAGTTTTTGTAATAGTAACGTTTGCACCAAAAGAAAATTTATCATTTACATTATGAGACACCCCGGTTTTTAAAGTAAATTTATCCAGATCTTCATTTAAAAGATTACCAGTCTCATGCTGGTAGCCCATGCCTAAATTGTAAGAGAGTCCGTTTTCAGAACGCCCGTTTATATTTAAGTAATTATTTTGCTGAATACCGCTTCGCAACACAGCGTCATACCAGTCAAAAGTTTGGTTTGCATCGAATCGCTCTCTTAAAACAGAATTTGAACCACCAATTACCGTGCTTTCTAGTCTCTCTGGAGTAATGGCTAATGGTCCACCAGGCTCGTTAATTGTTGCCAAGTAAGCTGATTTATGGTAATATTGCCAGGTTGGACCGTCCATTAATTCAGGTAAACGAGCAACGTTTTTAATACCCATAAAAGAATCAAAACTAACATTAAAACCACCTTTAGCCGAAGAACCGCTTTTTGTTGTTATTAATACCACACCATTAGAACCTCTAGAGCCGTAGATAGCAGCAGAGGATGCATCTTTAAGAATATCTATCTGCTGTATGTCCTGCGGATTTAAAAAGTCGATATCATCAACTGGAGCTCCGTCTACAACAAATAGTGGATTACCTCCTGCAAATGAACTCTGCCCTCTTATTTGAATGCTAAAACCATCACCCAATCGTCCTGTATTATTACTAATTTGAACTCCTGCAACATTACCTTGTACAGATTCTAAAGGATTGGTAAAATTTCTTTCAGTCAACGATTCAGCACCAACGCTGGCAATGGCTCCCGTTAAATCTGATTTTTTAACAGATCCATACCCCACAACAATAACCTCATCAAGACTCTGGGTATCTTCTTTTAAGGTTATGTTAAATTGAGTTTCACCGTTAACGGGTAAATTTTTTGTTTCAAAACCAATATAGCTAATAACTAAAGTAGCATTATCAGTTGAAAGGGTTAAATTAAACTTACCATCAAAATCAGTTTGAGTTCCGTTGGCAGTTCCCTTTTCTACAATATTAACACCGGGTAAGGCAGCACCTGCCTCCGACACCGTACCGCTAACTGTTGTTCCTTGTTGAGCAATAACACTACTAGTAGTCAAAAGACTTAGTAATAAAATGCCAGTAAATAGCCGTATTTTAGCAATTACTTTTGTAAATAGTTGTTTCATAGTTGTAATTAAGTTGAGTGAATGATTAAGTTAATTCGTAATTGATTTCATTATTTTTCCATTGATATAAGTGTTTATAAAGTTGATATTTTTAACATTTCTTAATTTGTATAGGGAGTCTACTCGCTTAATGGTAACATCTTTAAAAGTTATATCTGAAATAGGTAGTTCTTCATGACCTTCCGCCAATATTCCGTATTTACCACCGTAATCTACCTGAACATTTTCCAAACTGATATTTCTTACTTCTGGCATATAGTTCCCTTCTTGATTGGCATATATTCCATAAAACAAATTGATTTTTAGAACTGCTTCTCTTACCTGCCCTACCACCAAATTTCTTACGTACACATTTTCGACCGTACCACCTCTTTTCGTATTTGTTTTGATACGGATAGCCCTATCTAAATTTGGACTATCCATAATACAGTTTTCTACATAAACGTTTTTAACCCCCGCTGAAATTTCGCTGCCAATTACCACACCGCCATGACCATCTATCATTTTACAATTTTGCACGATAATATTTTCACTTTTAATACCTACTCTTCGCCCATCTTCGTTTCTACCAGACTTAATAGCAATACAATCATCACCAGTATTAAATACTGAATTCTTTATAATTACATTTTTAGAATACTCTGGATCACAACCGTCATTATTGGGCCCATGACTTTCAATCGTAACCCCGTCGATAGTTACATTTTTAGATTTTAAAGGATGTATTATCCAAAAAGGGGCATTGATGATTTTCACACCTTTGATAAGAACATTTTCACATTTAAAAGGTTCAATAAAAGTTGGCCTTAAGAATTCACCAATTCCAAAAATTCTTTCTTCTACAGGTACACCATTTTCTGACATACCTTCTTTTAATTTTGCTAGCGACGAATGTTGTTTTGGATCACCTTCTTTCCATCCATAAGTCTTACTACCACACCAAGACCACCAAAATTCATTACTTGCTTGTCCATTTAAAATGCCTTGGCCTGTAATAGCAATATTTTTTTTGTTCTTCGCATAAATTAATGGAGAAAAATTCATTAGTTCAGTACCCTCGTATGAGGTATGCACAATTGGATAGTCTTGTAAGTTTGTACTAAATAATATTTCGGAACCAGCTTCTAAATGAAGGTTCACATTGTTATCCAAGTGAATAGGTCCAGTTAAAAATGAACCTTTAGGTACCAATACAATACCACCACCATTTTTAACACATGCAGCTATAGCATCTGCAAACATCTTTGTGTTTAATGTTGTACTATCTGGTACAGCCCCAAATTCGACAATATTAAATATGTCGTTTTTAAATTCGGGTACAACTACACTATCGATAACAACTTGCATTTCTGCCCATACATCATTTTTGATTTCTTTTTTTTCTGTACAGGCCAAAACAAATACTAATAAAAATGAGTGTACTATCGAATTACTTAAGAGGACAGCGCCTTTTTTAACTTTAAATAATTTTGTAAAATTCATTTTTGCACAATTTAATGTAATCGATTACACAATAGTAATAAATAAATTACCGTTTAACAAAATATTTGGATTAAAAAATTTATATTTAACAAAAAAACCACTAAAATATTAGTAAAATAGCGATTA
>CAXBHA010000283.1:0-4448 GCA_963974955.1 uncultured Yeosuana sp.
AGGCTCTGGCAGGAAGCCAGCGCATAAGCCAACGCCTACCTTTTGGGCCATCGAATTCCAACCTCAAGGAAACGGGGTCCGTTTGTCGGTTTTGCCAGAATCTATCTTCTACATAACCCCTGCCCGGCATTGCCGAAGGAGTGCATCCGGTTACATGAGGTGCAAAAATAAGTTCCGCACCTAGAAGACTGGTGGCCCTAACGTTTTCGATTACATTGTTATCGTAACAAATAAGGATTCCGCATTTCCAACCAAAAAGTTCAAAAACGCAATATTCTTGTCCTGCTGACATATATTTGCTTATGAAAGGATGAAGTTTTCTATATTTTGTTACAATCCCGTCCTTAGTAACGCAGATATAGGTGTTGAAAAGTTTACCGTTCTCCTTTTCCACAAGACCGGCTAAAATCGGAACATCGAATTCTTGAGAAATACTGATTAATTCCTGAGTGCTCTTTCCATTGGGCACCTCCTCTGCTAAACCCATCATATCTTCAAGGCCTAAATCCTTTGTAAAGGTATAAGCAGTAATCGACATCTCATGAAAACTAATTACGTCCGCACCTTTTGCCTTAGCCCTTTCGGTAAGTTTACGGATTACGGAAAGATTATATGTTCCCCATCTTTTGGCTGAAACTGTGCAACAGCAATATTTATTTCCTCCATCTAAAATATAATTTGTACACAAAAATATCGTGTAGGCAAAAACGAAAATTGTATAAACCCGACAAAATATGTACTAAAGTGAAATGAGATTTACGGCAAGAGGTACAGCGTTCCTGTAAGCTGATGGTGTTAGACCCGTAAGTTCTTTGAATTCCCTGATTAGATGGGCTTGATCGTAGAATCCTGCCTGAAGACTGATTCTTGTTAAAAGGTCGGGACTTGATTTTCTGCCCATAAGCCCCAAGAAGGAATGGAGTTTAATAATTTGAATGAATTTCTTTGGAGAAATCCCTATTTGACCAGCAAAAGTTCTTTGTAAGTTTCTTTCGCTTGTGCAAGCGTATAGGCTAAGTTGCTTTACTGACACCATACCTTTTTTAATTAGCACATGTTGGACGGTATTTTGAAGGAATGGCGCTAAAGAGTCCTCGTTCTTATTTAACCTATTCAAAAAAAATGAATTCAAATTTTCTACAATAGTATTTATGGTGCATTCACTTCGTAACCTTTCGTTCAATTCAAATACTTCATTGTCGAAAATTAGACTTGCATCCACTATTTTTCCCTTAAGTTCATTTGAGGGTATCCCAGTAAATCTGTAGAGACCAAAAGGTTGGAATAACACAATAATGATGGATAGTGCACCTTCCATTATAAAATCTTGATTATTTAAAATTTGCCCAAAAACATAATTATTAGGTAATGTGGAATTAGTACTTGAAACCTTGAAATTTGTTTTTTAATTGCGAAAACAATTCCGTTATGACCATTTGAGAAGTGCCTAAAGTTTTTCTGTATATCAGATTCTATATCCAAAACAAGATAGTGCTTGATGTGATTGGATAAAAATGGAGACGGAGTAATTTGCATTTAATGACCTGATAAAAATATATCAATAAAATTAAATCAATTTTTAGAATTACAACTGTCCTATAAAAAGGGCCGTTTTACGGAACGAACTGATTATATTTAAAAAAAATATGCTTCTCCAGTTCCATTTGTCGTTCTTTTTATTAGTTTCTGTAATTCACCTTTTACGGAACTAATAATTGTGTGATTTATGAACTATTGACATAGTGCATTATGGCCAAATAAGGTGTATTATTCAATCCTTTATTTGAACTTTAGAGATGTTCTTCAAAATTCATTCTTTTGCCGAGTATCCTAACCACGAATATTTCATTAACATCATCTAATGAATAGTAAATAACATGACCTTTGAAATTATAAAATTTTAAGGCGTTAGCTATTGGCGTAGCATCTCTAGCCAATTCAGGACGTTCGGCTAACTCTTCTAAAAAACCTTCTAATTGAGTTAAATAATCTAAAGCTTGCTCTGAGCCAAAAAACTTGATGCCATGTTTATAAATACCAACAATATCAAATTGAGCTCTAGTGGATAAATTATAGTTCCCCATTATCCACCTTCTTGATTATATCGCGGATTTTTAGTGGACTTCTACCGCTTTGCAGTCCCTCATCAATGGCCTGCTTTAATTCTAAAAGTTTCATATTCTCCGCTTGGTCTTTTCTTACCAAATCTCGGATATATTCACTATCGTTAGTAAAATCTCCTTTTTCAACCCTAAGCTTTATCCAACTATCCTGTTGTTCCGTAAATGTTATTGACTTTCTAGTAGTTTGCATAAAAGTATAAAGTATTGGTGCAATATAGCTATTATTCGCACCATATCCTAATGAATAACATAGATTAACTCGGTTGAAAAAGGAATCATTCTTTGATCTTAACAAAGTTTGTGTTTTTGATTTCCTTTCCATAGTGTTTTTTAACTTTATCTGAGATAACAATTCCGTGGTATGCCATTTTCAAAAAGTCATCTGGCCCATCGAATTCTAAATGGCATTACCAATCAGATGTATTTCAGATAAATCATAGCCCTCAATAAGCAATTGGTTTCTAACAATGTTATAATTGTCGAAATGATTTTGGTATGTCTTATTGAAGATAATTTTACCAATTAAACCAACTTTCCAAACTGGGTATATACTAATTTTATTTGAATTTTCTACTCTTAGAACAATGCTATAGATTAATTCGTAAGAAATAATTACTTTATGTCCTCTTACAACAGTCTTTAAAGCCTTGTTGCCTAAAAATAGGTCCTCAACGATTGAAACAATTTTTTCCATCATATTGTTAATTTTAGTTACTAGTCCATAATTCTTGTTGACATTTCATCCTTTTTTTGAACTTTAGTTTTCAGCTCAGTTCTTTATTGGCTGTAGTGTTTTATTTTCCATACAGTTTATTCACTTTTGGTTGAATAATCCAAATCCCAATGAAATAGAACCACAACAGGAAAAATTCCCCTGCAAAATCTCCAAATCCGACTTTTCTTTGTAATTCAGCAGTTTTTATTGTTTTTGCAACAAAATACATTGAATAGAAAATACAAAACATTGAGAACAGATGAAGAGGTATAATAATTGCAACAATCCAACCGCTATTTGAGAATCCATTAGTTGCCAATCCAGAAAAAAGGCTGCCCATATAAATCATTAGTAAAATAATGTAGGTCAAAGGAATAAAGAAGAAGACCTTGAATTTTTTAACTTTCATTTTAACTTCTTTTGGAATGTTTTTTTGAAGTCCAACTGCGATAGACCAGAACCAACCAAAGAAAATAAAGATAAAGAAAATCATAATGTATGAGAAAAAGTCGAACTGAATGAATTTCTCATTTAAAACTTCTGTAAATCCTTCTCCTCCCGATATTTGTTCTGGGTCGGATTGTAGCCCCAAAATTTGTGTCATAAAGTAGAATTGACATATTAAAGGAATTCCCATCATTAAAGTAAATAAATGCCAATGTTTGGCTTTTAAAAAAAGTCGAATCATATATTAGTTTTGGTTGAGTAACATTACAGCCAACGGGATAGCATCATTGATGCTATCCTGCTTATAAGACTAAGTTAAATAATTATAGGTAATAAATCATTTCTCTACTCTTTCTTATTAAAGTGCTTCTTACAAAAGGCAACTTCGATGTCTTGTTCGGTATCCCAAAAAATCACTCCACATTGCTTACAGTTTCTTCTACCCTGAATAGCTAGATACTTATATAAAGTTGGTTTTGATTTTATTCCTACCAACTTCATAATATCTACTATCGGAAGTTTATTTTCTTGATAGTACGACGCAGCTAATATGGCCTTTTGTTTAGCTTCTTTACCTAAACCCTTTTTACGGCCTAATTGTATACCTCTCCTGCGAGCACTTTTAAGACCTGCTGTTGTGCGCTCAATGATGATATCACGTTCCAATTGGGCCACAGCTCCAAAAAGGGTGATCACAAATTTGCCGTGTGCAGAAGTAGTATCAATAAACGGATCATTGATACTCTTAAATTTTACCCCAAGTGATTCAAACTTGTCCACTAACTTTAATAAATGTGAAATACTCCTTGCGATCCTATCCAGTTTCCAAACGATAACGGTATCTCCTTCTCGAAGTTTCGAAATCATCAGATCCAGGTCATGGCGTTCCGCTTTTGCCCCGGAAGAAACATCCCGATAGATATTTTTCTCAGAAACCCCCTCTTTCAAAAGGGCATCAATCTGTAAATTGGGGTTTTGGGTTTTAGTACTTACCCTTACGTAACCAAATAACATAATGGTATAATTATACCTCTAAAATTAAACTAGAAAACTATACCGGAAAAATGAACTTACTAGGAGTTATTAACGAAAAAAAATAAAAGTTCAATAAAACGGTCATTTAAATATACTTATGTAGTTCCGTAAAAGGTTAATTAACGAAA
>CAXBHA010000284.1:0-4446 GCA_963974955.1 uncultured Yeosuana sp.
GACTTCTTTTTATTTTTAAAAGAAGATTTCCAATTCCAAACAAAACCATTACGCCCAGAAATGCAATAGTATAAACCCCGGCAAGTGCTTCTAAATTGCCTTTTGTAATTAACAATACAGACACCGATAATAAGAAAAATGCTATAAAAATTATATATGAACTACCTCTTTTATTCTTTTTTAAAAGTTCTTTAGGTAAAATTCTGTCTAAGGACATACGTTCTATCAAACCACCAACACCAACATATGATGTTAAAACGGCACCACTTAAAACCAATGTTGCATCAATGGATACTAAATATAACAGCCAATTGCCCCCAGTTAACTCACCCATAAACGACAACAAGGTCTCCTCATTGGCATTAATAGTTGATAACGGAATAATTGCAAGGGCCAAAAACGCTAATAGTGGGTTAAAAACGCTCACGATTATCCACATGTTTTTTAATGTCTTTGGAAAGACTCCTGGTTTCTGTTCTTCGACAAAATTCGCAGAACTTTCAAAACCACTTATACCAAGCATTGCCGCCGCAAAACCAAAAAACAACGCAGTTGTTATACTACTTTTAACAGGCGATTTAAAATTGGCAATTAAAATATCAAAACCATTATAGAACAAAAAATAGATACTAAAAAGACATAGTATCACTAAAGAGGTTAAATGAAATATAAAAATTCCAATAGCAACTTTAGACGATTCTCCAATTCCTAAAATAACCAATCCCATAAAAATCAACAATAAAAAAACAGTAGTATACACAATTGGGATTCCCCTCCAAAGGCTGTGAGCATATTTTATGGCTTCACTTGCCGAAATAACCGCTGTAGCCATATATGAAAGTACCGTAAGTGACGCTGCAAATGAAGCGGTTGACTTTTTAGTGGTATTAAGCAACGCGTTGTATGCGCCTCCATTTAAAGGGAGTGCTCCAACCACTTCGCCATAAATTTTTCTAAATAAAAATAGAACACCTGAAACAATTAGTAGAGAAATCCAAGCATATTGTCCGGCATAGACAATTGCCAGAGCAGAGACATAGAGGCAAGAAGAACTGATATCATTACCGCAAATAGCAGTTGCTTCAAGCTCGTTAAGTTTTTTCTTCATTTTATATGTGGTAAATTGTGGAATTACATATTTGTGAAAATCAATATTACAAAAATTCTAAGTTTTAAATTGTAATTTTGATAACATAATTAAAAAATTCATGAAAACACTTATAAGCACTATTTCACAAAAAGAATTTCCGGAAAATGAACGGGTTTTAGCGAAATCAATAAGGAAATCCATTTTCGACTTAATTAAAAAAGATAGCCCTGAGTTTAATGGCAAAAGTGTTATTTCCATTTCAGAATTAAATCAATATCGTCAAAAGTATATTGCCAATTATTTAATTAACGAAGTAGGTGAGTTGGGTGCTTTGGAGAAAGATGTTTTAATAACACTTCAAAATCATGAATTGCTTAGTGCTAAAATTGATGATGACGTTAAGAAATTTACTTTTGGGCAACGCTTGGCAGATAAAATCGCCTCTTTTGGAGGTAGTTGGTCCTTTATCATTCTGTTTGGTGTTATCATTTTTGTTTGGATTTTTTCAAATGTGATTTTCCTTGTGGACAAAGGATTTGACCCCTATCCATTTATCCTTTTGAATCTTATTTTATCCTGTTTAGCAGCCTTACAAGCACCGGTTATCATGATGAGCCAAAATAGACAAGAAGAGAAGGACAGAGAACGTTCAAAACAAGACTATATGGTTAATTTGAAATCTGAATTGGAGATTAGAATGCTCCATGAAAAGATCGATCATTTAATTATTCATCAGCAACAAGAATTATTAAACATTCAACAGGTACAAGTTGAAATGATGGAAGACATTATGAAACAAGTAAGTATTAAAAAGCATAAATCATAGGCATAAAAATAGTAGACTAAACTCTCTTCTTATAATTCCAAACAGCTAACCCGTTCATAATTAAGGCATAAAACAGTGTTTTTAGAAGTTGAGGAACAATATCTGTAAACGAAGACCCCTTAAGCATAACCATTCGTATAACTTGTACAAAATATTTAATAGGGTTAAATTCGGTAAGTATCTGTGCCCATTTTGGCATGCTCTCAATTGGGGTGAATAAACCACTCATCAGTATAAAAATTACCACAAAAAACCATGCAATAAACATGGCTTGCTGTTGTGTATCGGTAAAATTCGAGATAAGTAAACCCATACCAAGTATTACTAGTATATAAATAGAGGTGTATGCATATAGTAGTAATAAATTTCCAACCATTGGAACATCAAAAATAAGTTTTGCCAATATCAATCCAATCGTTAGTAATGCCATTCCAACAACCCAAAACGGAAAGAGCTTTCCAATAATAAATTGACTTTTCTTTATTGGCGTAACATTAATTTGCTCCAAAGTGCCAATTTCTTTTTCGCGAACAATGTTCATTCCTGAAAGAAATAGCGTAATCATGGTGACCAACAATACCAAAATACCAGGAACCATAAAGGTTTTATAATTTAAGGTTTCGTTATACCAGAATAAAGGAATCGTGTCAATGTTTGTAGGTTGTACTTGTTTGTCTGAAGGCTGTAATAAATCGATTTTTAAGTGCTGATTAAAACGTTGTACAATCTGCGTGACATATACATTTTCTACACCAGCTGCGGCCCCATCAATAGCATTAATGGTTACTCCTAAATTGTTGTATTTTTCTTTTTGCAAATCACGCTCAAAATAGTGCGGTATTTCTAAAACGACATCAACTTCTCCTTTAAGCATTGCAGCACTAGCAAATGCTTCCGAAGGAAAATCGGCTAACACATCAAAATAAGTGGACGCATTAAATTGTTCAATTAAAGCTCGGGAGGTTGAAGAACGATCGTGGTCTATATAAGCAAATTTGATATTTTTCACTTCAAAAGTGGCTGCATTCGAAAGAATGATCAATTGGATTAAAGGCATTATAAAAATGATAGGAAGCATCCCCTTATTTCTAAAAATTTGCTTGAACTCTTTTTGTATGATGTATAGAATTGTTTTCATATTATTTCCCATCTTTCGACTCCGCTCAAGATAAACTCCGGTGGGAATCTCTTTTTTAATTTATAACGCTTACTCTTTTTGCCACGAATACACGAATTATTTTCTATTTTTTATGCGCTCTCACGACTGATTACTGCTAATGAACACTATTTTTCATTCCAGTCTTATTTTATATTTCTTCACGCTCAATGCAATAAAAAACACAGTCATCCCTAGTAAAATCAAGGTCTCTTTCCATATAAATTGTAATCCAACGCCTTTTAGCATAATACCTTTTATGATGATGATAAACCATTTAGCAGGAATGATATTGCTTAGTATTTGCAAGAGCCAATGCATGCTTGAAATCGGAAAAATAAATCCTGATAATAATATTACAGGTAGCATTAATCCCATCAAGGAAATCATCATGGCTGCTTGTTGTGTTGCTGAAATGGTTGAGATTAAAATACCCAAAGCTAGAGCCGAAATAATAAACAGTACACTTTCCAAACCTAATAAAAACAGGCTGCCTTGAACAGGCATGCTAAAGATAAATATGCTTAACATAACTATGACTACTGCATTGATAATAGATAGAAAAATATAAGGGAATACCTTTCCTACAATGACCTGAAATGGTTTTAATGGAGATACTAAAAGGATTTCCATGGTTCCTAATTCTTTTTCCCGGGTGATGGAAATGGATGTCATCATTGCAGAAACCAGCATGAGAATAATGGTCATGACACCAGGGACAAACATATACACACTTTTTAATTCGGGATTGTAAACCATGTGTGTTTCAGGAACTATTTGATAAGCAATAGTGATGTCTTTGTTCAATTCTTTTTGATACTGCTGTAGGATGGCATTTACATAATTACTTATAGTATTTGCGGTATTTGGATCTGTGGCGTCTGTTATTATTTGAACTGTTGCTTTGTTTTCTTTAATGAGGTTTTTACTGAAATCTTTTTCGAAATTTAAAACTGCTTTAACGTGTCCTTTTTTAAAAACGGCTTCAATGTCCTTTTCATTTTTCATAAATTGATTGATGCTAAAGTATTTTGAAGCAGAAATTTTGTTTATAATTTCTTGTGCATCGGTATCTTTTGAATGGTCTAAAATGGCAATATCAACATTGTTGATTTCATTGGTAATTGCAAAACCAAAGAGTAAAATTTGGGCAATTGGCATTCCGAAGAGAATAAACAACGAGCGTCTATCTCTAAAAATATGGTAGAATTCTTTTTTTATAAAGCCTATGAACCTTTTCATAGCCCCCTTTTAATCTCCCCGAAGGGGGAAATTCCTTTTACTTGTTTCATCTTTATTTAAATTACCCATCCTTGTGGATGTGTTGGTTTATTATCTTTTTTATATTATATGCCCTTCCCTTTGGGAAGGGTT
>CAXBHA010000285.1:0-4431 GCA_963974955.1 uncultured Yeosuana sp.
AATCAATTCTTTATCCATTAAGTTAATTTTTATCCATACTCTCTAGTTAAAAAGTTAAAAAGTTAAAAGTTAAAAGTTAAAAGTGTAACACCATAACCAACAACTAGCAACCTACAACCAACAACCAAATTATACAGATGGATTATACATTATTTTAATCTAATAATTAATGTTTTTTTAATTATTAGATTGAATGCCTTAATTAATCTAAGTCATTTAAGATTAACTTTTTGTTAAGGCATTTCACAGGATTTTTAAATCCGTGGAGTTCAAAAAACACTTAAACGTGTTTAAAAATTTTATGAACTCATTTCAAAGAACTTGTTTTTTTTAAAGACCAAAAAAAAGTAGCCTATATAACTACTTTTTTGGTTTATTTTTTCTTTTTGTGACGATTTGCGCGCCTACGTTTTTTACGCTTATGCGTTGCAACCTTATGTCTCTTGCGTTTTTTACCACTTGGCATAAATTAAGTTTTTTAAATTAATAATTGATGTTTTATTTAACGTTTACGTTTGTTTTAACGCCTTCAACAAATACTTTTGCCGGTTTGAAAGAAGGAATATTATGCGCAGGTATTTTGATAGTTGTGTTTTTTGAAATGTTTCTACCAGTTTTCTCAGCTCTTGTTTTTACAATAAAGCTTCCAAATCCTCTTAAGTAAACATTATCTCCACTTTCTAATGAGGTTTTTACTTCGTCCATAAATGTTTCAACGGTTGCTTGGACATCACCTTTCTCGATTCCTAATTTTTCAGAAATTTTTGCTACTAAATCAGCCTTAGTCATTTTTAATATTTTTATTTTAGTTACTATATAATTATAAAAGGGATGCAAATATAGGAATTTAAAATTCAATATTTCAAACCTAATTCATTAAAATTTAAGATTATAAACGTTTATTTTTGCCCGTTAGTGTAAATTAAAGAATGAGATTCTCAAAGACCCATATCGCATTTGGTTGTCTGAAATTATTTTGCAACAAACACAAATTAAACAGGGACTTCCATATTATGAGTCCTTTATTAAAGAATTCCCATCTGTTTCTGATTTGGCGAAAGCAGAAGAGGGTGAAGTTTTAAAATTATGGCAGGGACTGGGCTATTATTCAAGGGCACGGAATTTATATGCAACGGCTAAGCATATTGTTAATGAATTACATGGAGAGTTTCCTGATGATTATAAAGATTTGCTGAAACTAAAAGGCATAGGTGACTATACGGCGAGTGCTATGGCATCTATTTGTTTTAACAAACCAACAGCTGTGGTTGATGGTAATGTATATAGAGTACTGTCCAGATATTTTGGTATTAAAACACCTATAAATTCTTCGAAAGGGATTAAGGAATTTAAGCAATTGGCTCAAGAGCTGATAGACCATAAAAATCCAGCTGAATATAATCAAGCTATAATGGAATTTGGTGCAGTACAATGCAAACCGCAAAAGCCTAATTGCGAGGTATGCCCGTTTCACAATAGCTGTGTGGCATTGCAAAAAAAACAGGTCGCCGAATTGCCAGTAAAATTAAAAGTGGCAAAAGCCACCAAGAAGTATTTTAATTATTTGGTCTTTCAATCCAAAGACAATAAAACAATTCTTGAGAAGCGACGCGGTAAGGGAATTTGGCAGAATTTATATCAATTTCCACTGGTGGAAAGCACTAAAAATTTATCTGACAAAGAATTTAAAACACATTTAATGAATCATGATTTGCTTAAAGAAATTGACTATTCATATTATGTGTTCAATAAAGAACCGACAGTTCATAAATTATCACATCAACATTTATACACAAAATTCTGGATTATAACGGTAGATAATCTATTGGTTGAAGGCATTCCGATTAGTAATATCTCCAATTATCCAGTTCCAATATTAATTGGGAATTTTATTGACACTTTTAATTTTTAAAAGATTGGTCTGCACAATGATATTTTTTTATTAATTTTAATAAAATGAGAAGCAATTGGTTAATTTTGCTTTTTATAAAGAACAAAAAATTATGTCTGGAACATTAAATAAAGTAATGCTGATTGGTCATTTGGGCGACGAAGTTAAAATGCATTATTTTGAAGGAGGCGGTTGTATAGGCAGGTTTCCATTGGCAACTAATGAAACCTATGTTAGTAAGCAAACCAATGAACGTGTTACAAATACCGAATGGCATAATATTGTAGTTCGTAATAAAGCGGCAGAGATTTGTGAAAAGTACTTAAGTAAAGGAGATAGAATTTATGTAGAAGGGCGCATTAAAACCAGAAAATGGCAAGATGACAGTGGAAATGAACGCTATTCAACCGAAATTCAATGCACCGAGTTCACATTTTTAACAACCAAAAAAGAAAGTGAAGCACAAGCGCCAACTAAACAGGCTAGCAAAAAAACAGATAATCAACAAATGGCTAATGAGCCTATTGGAGAAGAGGATGATGACCTTCCGTTCTGATTGTTTAACTAATACAATACTATTTGGATCCTGATCCCCCGAGTTTCACGACATTTTTTAGTTCAATTGATTTTTCAATTGCTTCTGGTATTGTGTTATTGTTTGTATTGTTGTTTTTTTCGGCACTTATTTCAGGTGCAGAAGTTGCCTTGTTTTCACTTACAAGAACCGATATTGAAGAAGGCTTAGAAAAAAAATCTAAGCGGATACAAATTATTTCTAAACTATTAGAACGCCCAAAAAAATTATTGGCCACCATACTGGTAGCCAATAACTTCATTAATATTGCCATCGTGCTGTTATTTGCGTTTTTGGGAAGTATTATGTTTGAAGGAATTGCATCAACCATCATAAAATTTGTTGTTGAAGTTGTTATTGTCACGTTTTTAATTTTATTATTTGGCGAAATTTTACCTAAAATTTATGCCAGTAGAAATAGGGTAAAATTTGCAGTTTTTATGGCATACCCTCTAAAGGTTTTAGATATTACATTATCTCCATTAAGCATGCCAATGCGAAGTATTACTATTGCTATTCATAATAAATTAGGAAAACAAAAATCAAATATAAGTGTTGACCAATTATCTCAGGCACTGCAACTTACAAGTGAAACGGACACGACTAAAGAGGAACAGAAAATCCTTCAAGGCATTGTGTCTTTTGGAAACACCGACACCAAACAAGTGATGCGACCACGCATTGATATTTTTGCCCTAAATGTCGATCAAAAATATTTAGATATTATGGAAGAAATTGTTGAAAATGGGTATTCCAGAATTCCAGTTTATAAAGATAATATTGATCGCATTCAAGGAATACTGTATGTTAAAGACTTACTTCCTTATATAGATAGAAAGCAATTTGATTGGACAACTTTAATACGCGAACCTTTGTTTGTTCCAGAAAATAAAAAATTGGATGATTTGATGGTGGAATTCCAAGAGAAAAAAGTACATCTCGCTGTTGTTGTTGATGAGTATGGAGGTACTTCTGGGCTGATTTCTTTAGAAGATATTATAGAAGAAATTGTGGGTGATATTAGTGATGAATTTGATGATGAAGATTTAAAATATTCTAAATTAGACGATAATAATTTTGTATTTGAAGGAAAAACGGCACTTCGAGATTTTTACAAGATTACAAAAGTTGAAGATGAAGTAATGTTTGAAGAGCATAAAGGCGAAGCAGAAACCGTTGCAGGGTTTGTTCTCGAAGTTTCCAGGAATTTCCCAAAATTAAACAGCAAAATAAATTTTAAAAATTACGTTTTTACTATAGAAGCCTTAGATAAAAAACGCATCAAATTTGTAAAATTTACCATATTAGAATGAAGCAATCTTATTATTTAATTTTTATAGTGTGTTTTTGTATGTCGTGTAATAACGATATTGTCCCTAAACCAAAAGCCTATTTGCGTTTAGAATATCCCGGAGCAAATTATATTAAGACCACTGTTGATAGCACTCCATTTTCTTTTGAAGTTAATAAATTAGCAACCAAGGTAACCTTAAAAAAGATTAAAAGTACAACAGAAAGCTATGGGATTAATATTGAATACCCATCGTTAAAAGGAACTATTTATTTAACCTATAAATCAATTAAAAAGAGTCCGGAAAATTTAACATCGTTTTTGCGGGATGCTCAAAATTTTACGCAAAAACATACTGCAAAAGCAGATGAAATTATTGATAGAGCTTATGAAAATAAGAGGGATAAGGTCTATGGAATGTTTTATGAAGTAGGCGGAAATGCAGCCTCCCAATCACAGTTTTACGTGACGGATAGCGTTGAACATTTTTTAACGGGTTCCTTATATTTTTATGCAAAACCAAACTATGATTCCATTTTTCCGGCAGCAAAATATTTGGAGAAAGACATCAGGCATATTATGGAAACAGTGACCTGGAAATAAGAAAATATACTCAAGCGAGAAACTTTTTTATTTTTTATATTAATTGTTAGGGTAATTAGTTCGTATAAAAGC
>CAXBHA010000286.1:0-4411 GCA_963974955.1 uncultured Yeosuana sp.
CATCGCTACGGAGTTCAAAAAAGACAAAAAGTGAGTGAAAAATAACATTTTGTAGCCAATTGAAAAAAGTCTAAACCAGTTCATTATATACTCATTAAGTATCCTGTTAAATTTTGCTTTCTTTTTAAACCAAGTTTTTTGCGTAATCGGTATCGAGCAAGCTCAACACCTTTGCTAGAAATATTCATGACTTCTGATATTTCCTTTGTTGACATATTAATTAATAAATACGTAGCTAAATCGAGTTCTCTTGGAGATATTGTCGGGTATTTTTCTTTTAACCGTTTCAAAAATTCAAAATGGACATTTTTTATGTGCTTTTCTAAATCTTTCCAGCTATTATCTGCCTTAATTTCTTTTACAATATTTTTCTTTAATGCGTTGAATTGAATTTTGGTTGTTTCATTTACTGAATCCATCTCCATATTTTTAAGCTTTTGTATAATGCTATTCAGTATTTTGTTTTTCTTAACCACTTGAAGAGAGTTAGTTACAAGCTCTTTGTCTTTGGCATGTAGTTTTGTTTGGAGTTTATCTCTATTTAATTTTTCAATTTGCTTTTCTAAATTATATTGCTCTTTCCTGATTTTAGATTCCTTTTCTAAATAAATTTTTCGTTGCTCTATGGTTTTGTAGTATTCTCTTTTCCTATATCTTATTTTTACCATTACAGAAATAATGCGAATTGCCAGTACAAAAAGCAGGAAATAAGAAATATATGCAAGGTAATGTCTATACCAAGGAGGGTTTACAGTAAAGTTTAAAGCTCTTATATCAGATTCTTTACCATAACTATTCCTCACCTTTACTTTCATAATATAATTACCTTCTCTTAGGTTGGTATATTCTTTAATAGAGGTGTTGGACCAATTACTCCATTCGCTATCAAAAGGTTCGAGCTGATAGGCGAATGTTAAGTTTTGAGAATTTTCAAATTCGGGCGATGAAAAGGTAAATTTCACATTGTTTTGGGCATAAGGCATTGTATAATCACGCTTTTTTTCAAAGGGATTACCGAGAATTACCGTGTCCTGAGCATAAGTAAAACTTCTAAGATATACTTTAGGCTTGGTCTCAACATTACTATAAAATTTTGAATTAAAATGAGCTAAACCATTAGTAGTTCCAATAAATATATTGTTAGGATCATACGTATTTATGGATAAGTAATTATTAACCAGGTTGCCTGTTAAATTTGAAAATATTGTTTGTAAATTTTCATAATTTCCATAGTCATCTTTTAAATGAACTCCAAGCGATTCTCCCGACATATACCACAAATTTCCATAAGTATCTTCTTTGACATAATTTATGGGAGGACACTTATTAAATAAATTACTTAATCCAAGTTCTTCATTAAACTGATTTTTTTCATTAACATAGGTATAAAATTGATTGTTGCTTTCAAAATAAACCTTGCCATTTATTTTTTGCAAACTGTTGATGTTGTGCTTTGATGGGTGCAATTGTACAATTGTTTCTACAGAAGTGAATTTTTTATAATTTTTAGCGAGCCTCATTTTGTACAGATGTCGGTCTCTCATTAACCACAAAAAGGTGTCCTCTATTTCGAAAAAATTGTTCGAGCTAGTAAATCCCTCAATGGGGCCTTTAAATTCCAATCCGTTTTTTGTTTTTTCAAACAAGCTAAAACCACCATAACTTGCTCCAATTATAAAATTAGGATTAGATGGAATTTCTTTAAATGCAAAATAACCTTGATTATCTAATTTTTTCACAACACGTTTCCCTTTTATTATAAAAGCACCGCTATTATTAGAGCAAACCAATTCATTACCAATAACTTGGATATTCCATGATTGAGCTGTAATTCCTTTTAACAAAGTAAAATTGTTATCTAGAAATGAGCTATTTAGTTCATGATAAAAAACACCTTGATTAGTAGCTGCATACAAAACACCTTCATAAATCACGGAAGCATAAACAGTACTTAAGTTATAACTAGAATCAAAAAAGGTAAATGGAGAGTTTTCATTTACAAATGAAATACCATTATCTAAACCCAACCAAAGATCATTTTTATCATCTATAAATGATTTAAGTACCGTATTATTTTGTAGCCCTTTTTTAATATCTAAATGCTGAATAATCTTTCCACTTAAATCGCAAATTATAATACCATTTAATACGGAATTCAACACATACAAATTATTCTTAAGTGAAACGCCTCCTAACGAACCATTTTGTTTAATAAAGGTGTTAGCTTCCGTGTTCCAAGAAGTGATTTTTTCATCCTGATAGATAAAGAGTCCTTTTTCCAACGTAGCTATAAGAAATTTTTGATTTGGCATGGAAAACATGCCCCAAATTTCAGAATTATTTAAAACATTGGTTCCCTTTAAAGGATTAAAAAAACCGTTTTTATATTCTAAAATTCCGTCTTTAACATCTTGAAAATATAATGCATTTTCAACCGTAAATGAAAACTGAAAACGATTAGGTGCTTTTAATGAGCTGATTTTGTTGTTTTTATAAATATAGACGCTTAAAAATGACTGAAAAATTACTTCATCGTTATAAATATGAATTTTCCATATGAAATCTGAAACCCCAAAATTTGAATCTGTAATTAAGTCGGATAAAGATGTATAAATTAAATGTCCGTTTCTGCCACTTTCAAAATATCCAAATTCGCTATATCCACCTACATAAATTCTACCGGTATTGTCATCAACTTTTACCGAACGCACATCTAAAGAATTAGGGATTCTATAAGCACGCCAAGACAAACCATCGAATTGTAAAAGTCCATTTTGATTAGCAAAATAGACGTTCCCATTATTGTCTTGATCTATATCCCAATTTTGTGTACCACTTCTATATTCGCTTTTATTATAATTTTTAATACTAGGTATGCCTATTACATTTTTTTGGGCTCTTGTTAATGTAGTGCTAATTAAAAGGAGAAATGTAATAACGTAAAGCTTAATAAATGTCATGGATAATAGTTGATTGTATCGTTAAAGATTTTTACTCAAAAATATATGTTAAAATTTGGTGATAGTGCTAAGTTATGGGTTTTTTGGCAATGTAGTATTATTTTAAAATAATAATACGTGTTTTTTATAGATATAAAATATTGATAATAAGGCTATTAAAAATTATTTTGAGGTGTTTTTATAGTATTAAAATATACGGTATGATGTGTTTTTGTATAATATATTAATTCGCAAATTCATAAAAATGATTTTATATTCGTGTCAGATTAACAAAATATTAACTCAAAATTGACTAAAATGAAATTAAACAAATTACATGTTTTATGTTTTTTAACTATTCTATTTTCAGTTTATGTACAAGCGCAAAACCTTGTTGTAAATGGAATTGTTAATGATGAAAGTGGGATGCCGGTTCCTGGCGCCAGCATTTTATTAAAAGACACAACAAAAGGTACGATTACCGATTTTGATGGTAACTTTAGTTTGGAAGCATCCTCAAATGGGGTGTTGGTTATCAGTTATATAGGATATACAACCTTGGAAGTTCCTATAAACGGAAGAAATAAAATGTCTATTACTCTACAAACAGATGAACAATTATTGGACGAGGTAGTGGTAATAGGTTATGGTACGCAGAAAAAAAGTGTTGTTACAGGCGCTATTTCAGGTGTAAAACAGGGTGAACTAGAAGACCTTCCAATTACCAGAGTAGAACAAACTTTACAAGGTAGGGTCTCTGGTGTAACCATAGCAGCCAATTCTGGACAACCAGGGTCACCATCATCAGTACGTGTTAGAGGAATCACAACTTTGGGTAACGATAATAACGAACCGCTTTGGGTAGTTGACGGTGTAATAGTAGATGCTGGCGGCATTGGTTATTTAAATCAATCTGACATTGCTTCGGTTGAAGTATTAAAAGATGCTGCTTCACAAGCAATATATGGTGCAAGAGCAGCAGCTGGTGTAATTCTTATAACTACCAAAACAGGAAAATCCGGTAAGCTAAGTGTAAACTATAATGGTTATACAGGGTTTTCTTCTGCAGCTAGAAAATTGGATTTATTAAATGCAACCCAATACGCAACTTTATTAAATGAAAAATCTGTTGCCGGAGGCGGAAGTGTTTTATTTTCAAATCCAGAATCTCTAGGTGAAGGTACAGATTGGCAATCTGTTATTTTTAATAACAGTGCCCAAAAAACAAGTCACGAATTAAGTGTGAGTGGGGGTAATGATGTTTCTAAATTTTACGCTTCCTTTGGTTATACCGATCAAGAAGGTATTGTCATGAGTGATATCTCTAAATATATAAGAAAAAACATACGTTTAAATTCCACACACAATATTACCGATAAACTTACTTTTGGTCAAACTGTTGGTTATTCGAATGAGAAAAACATAGGAATTGGGAATACAAATAGTGAATTTGGAGGGCCTCTATCTTCGGC
>CAXBHA010000287.1:0-4405 GCA_963974955.1 uncultured Yeosuana sp.
TCAGACTTATGACAAATCACGGACATTCAATTTTATTATTTCGTTTGTACAAAAGCCAAAAAAGCCCGCAAAATTTTGCGGGCTTTTTTGGCTTTTTGTAGTTAATACTACTCTTTTAAGGTTCTCATATAATTTACAACTAGCCATCTGTCTTCATCATCTGGCATTTTTTGTGTAAACTCTGGCATGTCATCTCGCCCAATCGATGTTTTATAAAATAATGCCCCATCGCTTTGCGCTTGAAATTTTGCAGTGGAAAAATCGCCTAAATCACCGTTTTGCTCGTCTGCCTTCGGACCATCCCCATAACCTTCTTTGCCATGACAAGATTTACAATGTTTATCATACAGTGATTTTCCAATAGCAGCATCTTGTTTAGCGGGGATTGGGTTTTTCATGTTTTCATATTTTGCAGGCACAACCCATTCATCTTGCATGCTTGCCGTAAACGAGAAGAAAATAAAGGAAAACGCCCCTATCAATGTAAATATTTTAACTGTTTTCATGTGTTTTAAATTTTAATTGGATTTCGAAATTTTAAATAAGGTTATAATAAGATAAATAATAATTCCCCATATAGCAAAAATAAATAAATTAGGAGCTATTAGCAAGAATAATGGTGTTTTGTTTTTTGGAGACCACATTGTTCTTTTATCATAAGTGGACTCTTCAACGATAGGAACTCCTAGAGGGGCACTAACCAATGCTTTAACTGTTCCGTAGTCATCACTTTCTTTAAGAGTCACTTCAAACGTTAGTATGCCTCCAATACCAGGGATCCCTTCTTCTATTGGAACAACAATTGTGCCATTTTCATCAGTAAAATTAAATTCCTTACCAATAGGTAAAAGCTTAAATAATCGTTGAACAGAAACATTCAATAATTGTTTATAAAGCAAACTATCAGTGGCTGTATCTTTAAGGGTTGCTGTAATATAATTTATACTGTCGATGGTTGTGATTTTAGCCTCAATGGTGGCGTCCTTATAACTTATGCTTTTAGAGGCACGTTTATATAGATTATCACCTTTAAAGGAAACGGTTATATTATACATTCCTGTGGAATCTGGTTTAATGCTCTTGATGTCTGGCACTATAAAGGTGCTTTTTCCGCTGGAGTTGGTTGTAGTTGTGCCTAATTTAACTTTATTGTCATTGAATTCATTGAAAACCGTGAGTTCTATATTTGAAACATCAATGTTTGATCCATCAACTTTCGCTGAAGCCCTTATTTTAAAAGCGGCCTCTTTATTCATGGTTTTTATATAATCTACATTTAACCTAATCTTATTTTTTATTGAGTCTTGTGCATAGATAGGGTGTGAGCTAAGACCAAACAAAACAGCACTAAACATTGCTATAAAAAAGAAACGGAAGTTATATGTTGCTTTCATGGTTCGATGGTTTTGGCTGTTGTTAATTCATCTTGTTCATCGGCTGTTCGTTGTATGGGAATGACCGGTAAATAGCGTACTAATAGTGTGATGATCAATAATGCCATTGCTAATGTTGCTATGGTTATCAACCATTCATGTATAGACGCCAAGATTTAGGAACCCCTTGAATAGGTAAAAATGGATGCAATAAGGTTGGTGTAACAATAACATAACGTTTCCACCAAGAGGCAACCACAACAATGATCCCTATTAGAAACATCGAAAATGGTTTTCTTCCTTTTTTGAAGAATAAAACAATGATAGGCACAATAAGGCCTCCAATTGTAACAAACCAGAACAGTGGGGCATAATGACCAAAAAGTAAGGTGTCCAAATGTGTTAGTTCCCCTTCTTTAGCTGTAAAAAAAGGAATTAAATATTCATTGACGTTAAAATAAAGATATATTAAGCATGCAAGCACCAATAGCTTGCCCATTTGATCAAAATGAAAATCTGTAATATAATGTTCAAGCTTTTTTACACGTCTTACCACATAAATAACAGTAACCAAAGCGCCTATACCGGCAACAAAAGCCCCTGAAATAAAGTAAGGCGCAAGACCGGAGCTGTCCCAACCTATTCTGTAAGTAGTGGAAAACAACCAAGCATCAATGGTTTGTAATATGATTCCGGTTAGTAATATCAATATGGCAATAATCCTAATGGCTTTTGTTTGAAGGTGTTTTTGTTTTTCGCTACCGGTCCAGTTTAACGATAATCTACCGTACCATTTGCTTAATTTTGGTTTTGTGTCTTTAAAATACTTTTTGAGCAGAGCAAAATCCGGTAGTAAAGGAAAATACAGCAATAAGAAACTGATTACTAAAAATGTTGGTATTATGATAACATCCCAAATAATTGGCGACTGTATTCTACCATGAATAAATAAATTCAATAACCTATCTGGCCTTGCCATATCAATCATAATTGTTATGCCAGCCATGGTAATGGCCGCTAAGGTTATAATTTCAGCAATTCTAACCAGTGGCGTCCTCCAAGTATTGTTGGTCAATCTTAAAATGGCCACTGTTACCGATCCTACAAAACTTGTAGCCACAAAAAACACAAAATTGGAGATGTATATTCCCCAAAGGGCATAATCGCGCATATTGGTTACAACTTGTCCTTTTATAAGCTGGTCTATATAGGCTATAATTCCTACAATTATAATTACAATAAGCAACGATGTCCAAATAACACCACGTTTGCCAAATTTTCTTGGCGCTAAATCCTTTATGAGTGCTTCGTGATTTTTCATAATTATTCAGGTTTTTTAACAGATTCAAATTCGGTGTAATTTTTTAGGGCTTCGTCAAAATCAACCCATCTGTTAACAGGCGGTAAATAATATACACTTGGCTTTGTACCTAGGCCTTCCATTAATCTATATCCAGCTCTTTCTTCCAGTAATTCACTTAACCGAACTATTTCGTCCCTGTTGGATACCGTATCTTCATACATGTCTCCAAAATAAAACACATTGTTAGGGCAAATAGAAACACAGTGCGGTAACTCATTGTTTTTTACCATATGGGGGCAAAAATCACATTTATCAACGGTCCCTTTTAGGCTTGGCATACCGGCGTATTCTGGCGATGAATATTCATGGTAAGGGTTTGGCATATCATCCATGTTTAAGGTAATTTCTCCTTGGTCGGGTTCGCTCCAATTAAACACTCGTGTTGAGTATGGGCAAGCTGCCATACAAAATCTACAGCCTATGCATCGGTCATTGTCAATTAAAACCAAGCCATCCCTTCTTTTAAACGTGGCATCGACAGGGCAAACAGTAACACAGGGAGGATGATCGCAATGCTGACAGGTTGTAGGCATGAAGTAAGGTGCAGTGTCCTTGTCTTCTTGCATTTTATAAACTTTTATCCAAGCATTATCACCGGTAATGTAGTGGTTTTTATTACACGCGCTCTGGCATTTTAAAGCATTTTTACAACGTGCCAAGTCAACAACCATTACAAATTTTCTATTTGGAATTCCTTCACGAACATTGTACTGTGCTGTAGTATCGTTGGTGGTTACAATGTCAACAACTTCAGAGGAATCTACTTGGATTAACGTACCATCGGTAGTCATTAATTCTACAAACTCACCGGTATTGGTGTTTGATTTTGCACTTAATTTGGGAATCTTTGAAATAGCCAGCCCACCTATGGCAGTGGCAAGACCCAATTTTAGCCCTTTGTCAAGAAACTTACGCCTTGAATTGTTAGTGTTATCTTCCATATTTATAGGTGGTTAGTAAAGATTATGATTTTTTATTAAGCCAATCAAGAAATGAGGAGTTTGATATGTTTTTCTTGATGACCTTCGAATTTTTTAATGTGCTTACTTTAACTTTAACAGTTGTACCGTCAGGTTTTAATAAGGTTTGATACGCTTCATCTTCAGCGGTTGCAGTTTCAGTAATGTCTGTTTTTCCAAATCCTAGAAAAGGAATAAGTAATCCGCTTCCAAGCAATGGTAATATGCCTCGTCTCGATATGTTTTTTCCTTTTCTAGATTGGTCTTTCATGTCTTTGAATGTTTATATTAGAAATTATATCGTCTTGTGATGTTAAATCCTATAAGAATGTCTTTGGTACCAAATGAATTTATGTTTTTCATTGCGTTTTGTTGTGGTACGATGTTGTTATAGTTAGATACAAATATTTGAAAAACGTGATTAGAGGTTGCAAATTCTGTCCCTATACTTAAACCTGAATAATCGTAGCTTATATTTTCTTGACCAGGAATATCCAATTTTGTAATTGGCAAACTATAATCAAAAATAACGGCTGTTTGAGAGCTTATCTTATAGCGCCCTCCAAAAGCTATTGAGAATCGATCGTTTTTATATCCATAATCAACAGCATTGTAGTGTGATAAACTGGGTGCAATTTGTAACGAAAGTTTTTGATTAAACCGCTTGGCAAATATTAATTGGTTAAAATAAGAATATCGGTCTTGTCTTG
>CAXBHA010000288.1:0-4382 GCA_963974955.1 uncultured Yeosuana sp.
AGAGCATCACCTTGCCAAGGTGAGGGTCGCGGGTTCAAATCCCGTCTTTCGCTCTGAAACTTTCTATAAAAATACCAAGTCGATGTGCTGAGCGCAGTCGAAGTATGCTGAAGTGGTGGAATTGGTAGACACGTTGGACTTAAAATCCAATGAACATTAGTTCGTGCGGGTTCAAGTCCCGCCTTCAGTACAAAGCCTTTACAGGATTTCTTGTAAAGGCTTTTTTTATTCAGGTACAACATTTTGATGTTTTCAGGGGACTCATTATAAATAATATCAATTGACTGTATTCTACATAAAATCCTGTAACCTTATCGGTTATGTGTATGGAAAGTTGCGTGTTTGTGTGCGAGGATTTTCCGCAGGAAAATCGGATGCAAGCAAACAAGCAACTAACTTTTGATTAAGCCTAAAAAAGCAATTTTTTATACACGTTGTTGTAAAACGTACTTTTGTCAGACTTCGATTGAAATATTTACTTTTCCGCCAAGTCCTTTTTCGACAATATCAAATAAGGTTTTTAAAGTCAGATTACTGCCATTATTTTCCACTCGTGAAATATAAGTCCGCTTTTTGTCAATCAGTTCGCCAAGTTGTTCTTGAGTCAGATTTTTTTCTTCTCGTGCATTTCGTAAAAGCAAACCGATTTTAAACGATTCAAAATCTCTATCGAGTTCGTCTCTGCGTTCAGTTCCTTTTTTCCCGTAAACTGTGTCTTTTATTTTTTTCCAACTTTTAGTTTCCATTGCCTTTATTTTTTTCTTCGTAATACTCTTTCATTAATCGTACAGCTTTGTCGATTTCTTTTTTCGGTGTTTTCTGCGTCTTTTTAGTAAATCCGTTCAAGAGTATAACTAATTTACCTTTATCGAAGAAGCAAAAAACTCGCCAAATATTAGAACCTAACTTTATTCGAGCTTCAAATAGTCCTTTATGGGTTTTCATTGGTGCCAAATATGTTTTCGGCACGTGCTGATAGGTTTCGATTATTTCAATGACCTTAAATATTTTGTCCTGAACCTTTTTCGGTTGAGCAAGCAGAAACTCCTCGAAATAATTTTTGTATTGTATTACTTGCCTAACTTTTTCCATTCAGACAAAGGTAACTTAAAAGTTACTATTTTCAAAATTTCAGAAGTTTAATTTAAAATTCGAGTGTTTCTTGGGTATGTTTTACAACTTTAAGATAAGAGTATTTTTATTACTTTAACATATGATAATCAGTATTAAATGCAAATAAAAACACTCCTTTTTTTATCCATTATTTGTGTTTTTCCATTTCTCCATTTAAAAGCCCTAAAGTGTAATTGTAATTAGAAATGTATTTAATCCAAGAATTATTATACTAAATAACATGCCTTTTTTACGCTCGAATTTCATTTTTTTAACTTACTTACAATGCATTGATGTATTGCGTTTGTATTCATTTTATCAATAGTTAACGAAATTAATTGAAAATTCTTACAAAAATATGCCTGCTTATATTCGTCGATAGGTTATATAAGAGAAATCATACTCATTGTTATCATTTTTTTTATTAAAACTGTTGGAAGTTTCTTTCCAAATAGCGTGGTCTATTTTAGGGAAAAACGTATCTGCTTCAAAATGATGATGTACACGCGTCAATTCAATTTTGTTAGCTACGGCCATGGCCTGTTTGTAAATTTCACCACCACCAATAATAAAGGGTTGTGAGTCATTTTTTGAAAGATTAAGGGCATTTTCTAAAGAATTTACTACAAACACGCCGTTAGGCACTGGATAATTAGGTTGTCTGGAAATAACAACATGGTTTCTGTTAGGTAAGAGATTTGGGAAACTTTCAAAAGTTTTTCGTCCCATAATTATATAATGCCCGTTTGTAAGGGATTTAAATCGTTTAAGATCGTCACTTAAATGCCAAATAAGTTGGTTGTCCTTTCCAATGGCATCATTTTCTGAAACAGCCGCAATGATAGTAATACATGACGTTATGTTAGTTTTTTTTTTGTCTCTATTGTAGAGGTGGTATTGGTTTGGTTTAAATCCGGGACTTTTGTTTTGAGTTCCTCAATCCGCTTTTTTTGTTTGGCGACTAATTTTTCTAATTGCTGTTGCTCCCATTCTTTACCCATAAATTTATAGGTGATAAATACATTTATGGTGTGATATAGCAGTAAAAACAACCAAGCTAAAACGGCATAAACAAACCAAGGTGTATTAAAAGGCGTAAAATCTTTACCATAACCAAGCACTAAATTCAAGAGAATTAAAAACACAGACCCAATTAAAAAAACAACAAAATGAACATACAACCTCTTTTTTTGTATAATGCGATGTTGTGCATTTTGAATCAGTTCTAACTGTTCTTTATCTATTTGAGGATGCGATTTTTTTGTACCTAGCATAATTTAAACAATAATGGTAAAGTTACAGATTTTTAGCGAATATTTGAAAGATAAATTTGATAGTATAAGACAAGAACTGACACAATCGATGTTGTACTGAAGTCTTTGAAAATCAGGCTAAAACTAAAAATAGTCATTGATAATTCACCAATCAATCATGTTTTTTATTGAGTTCTTCGAATTTTAGGCTTCTACATGTTAATAATTTGATAATTCTTTTGGTTAGGTCACTAAAAATGATATGGTCTTGAAAATTGTTTTATAAATTTGCAGTGTTAATTAATAAATTTGAATTATGGCTATTACAAAACAATATTTAAAAAGCAAACCAGTTTGTAAAGTAACTTTTGCAATACCTGCAGAAGAAGCTAAGGAAGTGAAAGTTGTTGGAACATTTAACAATTGGAATACAAAGACCAAAGGTCTTAAAAAATTAAAAAACGGAACATTTAAAGGAACTGTTGATTTAGAAACAGGGAATTCATATGAGTTTAAATATATTATTGACGGAGTTTATGTGAATGATTCTGAAGCCGATGGGTATTTATGGAATGATTTTGCATCTGCTGAAAATGGGGTTATAAACCTTTAAGCAGTACACAACTAAAAAGAGGTTTTCATGTTTGAAAGCCTTTTTTTATACAGCAACAATTCCTTTTATATGAGGATGCGGATTATAATCAAGCAAGGTAAAATCATCAAAAGTAAAATCAAAAATATTTCTCACTTCTGGATTTAAAATCATTTTTGGTAATGGTCTTGGTTTTCTGGAGAGTTGCAGCTCCAATTGGGCCGTATGATTATTATAAATGTGGGCATCGCCAAATGTGTGGATAAATTCACCGGCCTCATACCCGCAAACTTGTGCCATCATCATCGTAAAAAGGGCATAGGATGCAATGTTAAATGGCACTCCTAAGAAAATATCGGCACTACGTTGATAAAGTTGACACGACAGTTTTCCGTTAGCTACATAAAACTGAAAAAAGGCATGGCACGGAGGTAGTGCTGTTTTGCCGTTTGCTACGTTTTCGCTAAAGGATTTTGAGGGGTCTGGCAAGACTGAAGGATTCCAGGCCGAAACTAACATACGTCTGCTATTTGGATTGGTTTTTAAGGTATTGACAATATCTTTTATTTGATCAATATCATCACTGTTCCAATTACGCCATTGATGTCCATAAACAGGCCCTAAATCGCCCTTTTCATCAGCCCAATCATTCCAAATACGTACGCCGTTATCAGTTAAATATTTAGTGTTAGTATCACCTTTTAAAAACCAAAGAAGTTCATAGACAATAGATTTAAGGTGTAATTTTTTAGTCGTCACCATTGGGAAACCTTCGCTTAAGTCGAAGCGCATTTGATAACCAAAAACACTTTTGGTTCCGGTTCCAGTACGGTCGCCTTTTTGATTTCCATCTGTTAATACATGGTTTACAAGGTCGTGGTATTGTTTCATTATATTATAATTTAAAAAAAAAAGATTCTGTGTTAATGGCTTACATCTTTAATTTTATAAGGATCGTGTTTATATTTAAAAAGGACTGAAAAAATCACCCCTAATACGATAGCATAACTTGCAAAGGTTAACCAAATTAAAGTCCAATCTCTTACACCATTATTTGTAAAATAATCTACAATAAGTCCACTCGCATAACCTCCAATTAAGGCTCCCAGTCCGTTTGTAAGTAACATAAACAGCCCTTGGGCACTACTTCTAAATTTACTATCTGTTTCTGTTTCAACAAATAAGGATCCAGAAATATTAAAGAAATCAAAAGCCATTCCGTAAACAACCATCGATAGCAGTAAATAGGTTAAACCAATGCCCTCTGGATTTCCAATGCCAAATAATGCAAAACGTAAAAACCATGCAACCATGCTCATTAACATCACAGCTTTTATCCCGTATCGTTTTAAGAAAAAAGGAATGGTTAAGATGAAAGCAGTTTCTGAAATTTGAGATAAAGAAATTAATATATTGGAGTGTTT
>CAXBHA010000289.1:0-4372 GCA_963974955.1 uncultured Yeosuana sp.
TTTATCATTAAAGTAATTATTGTTAAAAGTATATCTTACTGGCAAACGTTTAATAATAAAAGGAGGTAACTCGGTAGCCTTTTTGCCCCATTGCTTTTCAGTGTACTCTTTTATTAAAGTTTCGTAAACATCTTTTCCTATTAAAGATAAAGCCTGTTCTTCCAAATTTTTAGGGTTTTTGTAACCGTATTCCTGTATTTGGTTTTCTACAATGGCTTTCGCTTCTTCAGGTGTTTTTGTTCCCCATAATTGGTAAAATGTATTCATATTAAAAGGCAAATTGTATAATTTGTCTTTAGAAATGGAAACAGGAGAGTTAACATAATTATTAAATTCGGCAAATTGATTTACATAATCCCAAATTTGCTTATCATTGGTATGAAATATATGTGCGCCATATTTATGAACATTTATGCCATCTACATTTTCGCAATATACATTGCCCCCTAAATGATTTCTTTTGTCAATAACAAGACATTTTTTGCCAGCTTTAGTTGCTTCGTGAGCAAAAACGCTTCCAAATAATCCTGCACCAACAATTAAATAATCATACTTTTGCATACATTTATATTTTTAACAAAACTAGAATATTAATTTCCTTAAAAAAACTTTTCAGCTTATATGTATTACATTTCCAGAAACTATAAGTCATTATTCAATGCAGCAGGAAAAGCAAAAACCGATTGCGAAATTACATTACAAAAGATTGGATTTAAAAATTTAGGATTTAAGCAATCGTCTATACCAAATTCGGCTATTGGTACTATAAAGAATTTTTTTGGTATTTCTATGGCTTTGTTGAGGTTGCCGTTTAAATCTGTAATATGTACTCAATATCCTAATAATAAATTTAGAAAGCTTATACTGTTTGTTGCAAAATTAAAACGATGTAAAATAATAACAATTGTGCACGATGTAAGGTGTTTAAAGGGACGAACTAAAGACATTAAAAAGGAGTTGTCTAAAATTGTATGTTCTGATGTTATTATAGTGCATAACGAATCCATGAAGCACTGGTTTTTGGAACAGGGAACAAAAACACCCATAGTGGTTTTAGGTATTTTCGATTACATTTCTGATGAAAAACCTACTCAAAATAAAGAAACAACTAAGAAAGAAAAATATAATATTGCTTACGCAGGGGGTTTTGGAGAAGGTAAAAACTCCTATATTTTTGATTTCGATATTTTAGAGAACAGTAAGTATAATTTGAAACTATATGGATTGGGTTTCGATGCTAAGAAACGGAAAGTAAGCGAAGAGAATTCTGTTGTTTTTTACCAAGGTGCTTTTCCGTCCGATCAAATTGCTTATAAAATTGAAGCAGATTTTGGATTGGTTTGGGATGGTATTTCAACTGAAGCATGTAGTGGGGATTTGGGAGAATATTTAAAATATAACAATCCACATAAAACATCATTATACTTATTATGCGGACTTCCGGTTATTGTTTGGGATAAAGCTGCTATTGCTGCTTTTATTGTTGAAAACAATCTGGGTATTACTGTTTCTAACTTAAAGGATTTAAATGCTATTTTAGAACGTTTAACAGAAGAGGACTATAGAACCATTAAAAATAATGTTTTAAAGGTTCAAGAAAAAGTGATGAAAGGGCAATTTGTTGAAATGGCCGTACTGAAAGCTTTAGAGATTTTGAATGATTAAAGATTTGCGATTAGCAATGACGAGTTATTTTAGCTTCATGTTGAATTTATTTAAGCATCTCTCATACTATTTAAGTGGAGATTAATTACTTAAAAAATCTTCAAGCTTATCAATAAATAATTCAGGTTTAAAGAGTTTATAAAAAGCAAAAGCTTCTTTTTTGTAATGTTTTTCGGGTTTGTTGTATAGTTCAGGTTTATAGTCTTTCAAATGTACACCAACGTTTTTTTGATCTTCAAAAAGATTCCATGTCGCTTTATCAATCCATGGAGAGAAAATAGAAAATGTTTTTACACCTACGGCTTTTGCCATATTAATAGCGCCACCTTCATTACCTATTAAAGCATCACAATGATGTGTTATGGCTAAAAATTCTCTTAAGTTTTTTCCAAAAACATTAAATTTAATATGCTTTTGGGTTTCTGGTTTGCACAAATTAAAAATTGCTTCAGCTTCCGTTATTTGATTTGGGATATAGTTGAACAAAATTTGCCCTTTTGTTTTTTTAACAATTGCATCAATAACTTTGGAAATATAAGGAAAAGGGTAGGTTTTATTCTCTCCGCTACCTAAAACGCTAATCATAAACAAAGGCTTGCTAAAGTTTACATTATGCTTTTCCAATAATAACTTACTGTTTGTTGTTTCACTTTCAGTTAAATATATTTTTGGTTTAATACATGTAGCTTCAATGCCTAAAGGATGTAACAATTGCATCCTGTTAATAATAGCTAAACCAACTTTTTCGTTAGTACTTTGCTGTCTTTTAATGTTATGATGATAAAAAAGTGTGCTGTAATGTTTGTAATATGAAATTTTTATTTTTGCTTTAGAAAAAGCACTAATCAAATTACTAGAAAGTTTTGAATATACATCAATTACAATATTGTAATCATGCTTTTTAATAGATTTAGCAAGTCTTAAAAGTGTTATTTTACTGGATTCTTCCTCTTTAGTAAAAAAAATAAAGTTATCTATAAATGGATTATTCTCTACAACAGGATATGTATGTTCATTGATTAAGTAATCCAGTTGGGCTTTTGGATATTTTTGGCGAAGTGCTTCAAACAAAATACTGCTTGTTAGCACATCGCCAATCATTTTCTGTTGTATTACTAAAATTTTCATTTAAACAGCCACATCATTTTCGCGAAGTGCATTATTTAAAGAGGTTTTCTTATCGGTGCTTTCCTTGCGTTTTCCTATAATTAATGCACAAGGCACTTGAAAGTCTCCAGCTGGAAATTTTTTAGTATAACTTCCAGGAATCACTACCGATCTAGCAGGGACTCTACCTTTATATTCAATAGGGTTTTCACCAGTAACATCAATTATTTTAGTACTCATCGTTAATACCACATTGGCCCCTAAAACAGCTTCAGTTTCAATGCGAACACCTTCAACAACAATACAACGAGAACCAATAAAGGCATTATCCTCTATAATAACAGGGGCCGCTTGCAGTGGTTCGAGTACCCCGCCAATACCAACGCCACCAGATAAATGCACGTTTTTACCAATTTGCGCACAACTGCCAACGGTAGCCCATGTATCAACCATAGTGCCTTCATCTACATAAGCACCAATATTTACATAACTTGGCATTAAAATGGTTCCTTTTGAGATATAAGCACCATATCGTGCAACGGCGTGAGGAACTACACGTATGCCTTTTTCTGCATAACCTGTTTTTAATGGAATTTTATCGTGAAATTCAAAAGGGCCAACTTCAATAGTCTCCATAGCTTGGATTGGGAAATATAAAACAACAGCCATTTTTACCCATTCGTTAACCTGCCAACCGTTAGCAATTGGTTCGGCAACCCTTAGTTTGCCAGCATCTAATAATGAAATAACTTCCCTAATAGCTGAGGTTGTTTCTTTTTCTTTTAAGAGAGCTCTGTTTTCCCAGGCTTTTTCTATGATTTGTTGTAATGGTGTCATGCGAAGTATATTTTTTTGACAAAGATAGTATCTAAGTTTAAAATAAAAAGTTTAACAGCATAATATAAGTTCAAATTATGGTCGAAAGGCACACGTTTTAAAGGTGGGTTTATGGAGGTTTGGATAAGTTTTATCTTTTAAGTAATTTGAAATATCGATGAAATACATATTGGTTTTGTTTAAGCGATAAAATAAGGTGTTTTGCCTGTTAATCGGTGAAATCTCTCGTTATATCTAATCATCGAATATCTAAACAGTTACAACTAATTTTTTATACTTAAGTATCGATGTGTGTATATATTTGATTCAACAAAATAACACAAGCCAAATGAAAACAACTATTTACATCTTTTTAGTTTTTTTACTTTCTTTCTCTGTAGCGAATGCAAAGGATAAATCTACTACGATTAAAGTTGTATCTGTAAATGAATTAAATGTAAATAAAACCCCAACAGTAATGACTCAAGATTTTGTTGTTCCTGCTGTAAAAAATAATTCAGATTCAAATGAATGTATTGCTAAAGGAGCTAGTGATATTAGAATTTTTTTAAATCGTGAAAGAAACTCTGATAATATTAACTTGTTATTTCCTAGTATATATAAACAAAAAATGGCTTAATATTTAAAAGGTCATATTCATATAATGAAGATTGCCAATTTTGGCAGTCTTTTTTTTATGCCTATTTTTGATTAAAATTTATATATGGCTCGTATATTGGCGATAGATTATGGTAGTAAAAGAACGGGAATTGCCGTAACTGAT
>CAXBHA010000290.1:0-4364 GCA_963974955.1 uncultured Yeosuana sp.
CACTTGAAACCAGAGAAGAACGTAACAAAACAGCAAAATCTATCATTGCTGTGATGGGAAACATGCAACCACATTTAAGAGATGTGCCCGATTTTCAGCATAAGCTTTGGGACCAGCTTTTTATTATGGCAAATTTCGAATTGGATGTAGATTCACCGTATCCAATTCCGTCCAAAGAATTTCTTGAAGAACGCCCAGGACCACTAAACTATCCGCAAAATTTTCCTAAATACCGTTTTTATGGCAATAATATCAAAACCATGATTGATGTTGCCAATACTTGGGAAGAGGGGGAGCTTAAAGAAGCGCTAATTTTCACCATCGCCAATCACATGAAAAAGTGTTTTTTAAATTGGAATAAGGATACCGTAGAAGACAGTGTTATATTTAAACACCTTTACGAGCTTTCTAATGGTAAAATAAACTTAAAAAATTCGGATGAGGATTTATCAGATTCTACCAGTTTATTGCGCACAAAATCGAAATACAGTTCAAATAGCCCTAAAAAAGGCGGGCATAAGAAAACTTCAAATCGACCAAGAAAACGCTATTAAATTTATTGCATGGGAACATTTAAAATTGAAGGAGGCCATCAATTAAAAGGCAGTATCCAACCTCAAGGTGCCAAAAACGAAGCATTGCAAATTTTATGTGCCGTATTGCTCACTCCTGAAGCAGTTACTGTTAATAATATCCCAGACATAGTAGATGTAAACAAACTTATCAATTTACTTCGAAAATTAGAGGTTAAGGCTGAAAAACTCTCTCATGGTTCCTATACATTTCAAGCAGACAATGTAAATTTAAAATATTTGGAATCGGACGATTTTAAAATCGCCGGACGCGGTTTACGTGGATCCATTATGATTGTTGGCCCTTTGTTAGCGCGCTTTGGTAAAGGGTATATTCCAAAACCAGGAGGCGATAAAATAGGACGACGCAGGTTAGACACCCATTTTGAAGGTCTTATTAAATTAGGAGCCAAATTCAGATATAATAAGGAAGATCAATTTTACGGTGTTGAATCCAAAAAACTAAAAGGGGCTTATATGCTTCTTGAAGAAGCGTCGGTTACTGGTACTGCCAATATCGTGATGGCAGCAGTTTTGGCAGAGGGGACAACGACTATTTATAACGCTGCCTGTGAACCTTATTTACAGCAATTGTGTAAAATGCTTAATCGTATGGGCGCGAAAATTAGTGGTATTGGATCTAATATGTTAATTGTTGAAGGTGTTGATAGTTTAGGAGGTACTTCGCATACCATGTTGCCCGATATGATCGAAATTGGTAGCTGGATTGGTTTAGCAGCCATGACTAAAAGCGAGCTGACCATTAAAAATGTAAGTTGGAGTGATTTAGGGTTGATTCCCAACGTGTTTAGAAAACTTGGGATCACTGTTGAAAAACAAGGTGATGATATTCATATTCCTGCGCATACAAAAGGGTATGAAATACAAAGTTTTATTGACGGCTCTATTTTAACCATTTCTGATGCACCTTGGCCAGGATTTACGCCCGATTTATTAAGTATTATTTTAGTGGTGGCTACACAAGCCAGAGGTAGTGTGTTAATACACCAAAAAATGTTTGAGAGCCGTTTGTTCTTCGTGGATAAATTGATAGATATGGGCGCTAAAATTATTTTGTGCGATCCACATAGAGCCACAGTCATAGGACACGATTTTAAATCGACCTTAAAAGCGACCACTATGACCTCGCCCGATATTCGTGCTGGTGTTTCGCTGCTAATTGCAGCACTTTCTGCAAAAGGCACGTCTACTATTCAAAATATTGAGCAGATTGACAGAGGGTATGAGCGCATAGATGAACGTTTACGTGCTATTGGTGCTAAGATTGAAAGGGTTAAGTAGGCTTTTTGTTAAAAGTAGTATTTAACTAAAAAGGTTATTAAGCAGAAAAGAATTTAAACTAAAGCTGCTTTATAAACTTCTAAACAACGTTCCCGAGCTATTTTGTGGTCTACAATAGGCGTAGGGTAGGTGAGTTCTTGAAAACGGGGCACCCATTGTTTGATGTAATCCAAGTTCTTATCAAACTTTTCTAATTGAGTTGTAGGGTTGAAAATTCTAAAATAAGGTGCTGCATCAACCCCACAACCGGCAACCCATTGCCAGTTACCTAGGTTACTTGCCATCTCGTAATCGTGCAATTTTTCGGCAAAATAGGCTTCACCCCAACGCCAGTCAATCAATAAGTGTTTACACAAAAAACTGCCTACTAGCATACGCACACGGTTGTGCATAAAACCTGTTTTGTTTAATTGATGCATTCCGGCATCCACTAATGGATAGCCTGTTTTACCGTCACACCATGCTTTAAATTCTATTTCATTATTGCGCCATACAATACGGTCATATTGTGGTTTAAAACTTTGTGTGGCAGTATGTGGGAAATGCCATAATATTTGCATAAAAAACTCTCGCCAAATCAATTCTTGCCAGAGAACCTCATTTTTTTCGGCCATGGCTTTTTTTATGATTTTTCGAATGCTTACGGTTCCAAAACGCAGATGAGGTCCTAATCTGGAGGTTGAATCTTGCGAAGGGAAATTACGTGTTGCTTCATAATTTTGAATCATTGCTGACGTAACATCATAATCTACAATTTTTTGCTTGGATGTTTTAAAACCTAATTCGGTTATAGTTAGATTAGGTAACTGTGTTTCTTTTATTAAATTATTGAGATGCGCCTCAGATTTAAAGATTTCTAAGTTAGTGGCTTTAAATGTGGTTTTCCAAGATTTCATGTAAGGCGTGTAAACCAAATATGGTGTTCTATTACTTTTTACAATGTCATTTTTCTCAAAAACAACCTGATCTTTATAAGTTTTAAAATTAATGCTAATTGTTGATAAGAATTCTTTTATTGTTTTGTCTCGTTGGGTTGCATAGGGTTCGTAATCATGATTGGTATACACGTTTATAATAACATAGGTTTCTATGAGCTGTTTAAAAACATCTAAAGGGTTTCCATAATATAGCGCTATGTTACTTTCGTAATTTTCTTGAAGAGTTCGTTTTGTTTTTTGAAGCACTTCATAAATAAAAGTAACACGTGCATCGTCTTTAGGAAGTTTTCCTAGAATGTCAGAATCAAAAATAAAAATGGGTAGAACGGGATGTTTTCCTTGTAACGCTTCAAATAAACCTGCATTATCATCAAGTCTTAAATCGCGTCGAAACCAAAAAATGTTTACGGTTTGCTTCATGGTTTATAAACACCAAATAATTCTTCTAATTTTTTGGTTCTATAATTGAATATTTCTTCTAGTTTAGGTTTTACCAATATAGGATGAACAAGTTGTCCAAGGATACCGAAAGGCACCTTATAATCTATAATATCTTCCATTTCTACACCATCATCAATTTCCTTTATAAAATGCTTATGATGCCAAAGGCTATAAGGGCCGAAGCGTTGTTCATCAACAAAATAATGCGTATCAACCGACTGCGTAATTTCAGTTATCCATTTTGTTTTAATCCCTAAAACAGGCGTTACGATATACTGGATAATTTGACCAGCAAACATGGGTCTATCAGCACCGGAAAGAATATGAAAGCCCATATATTCTGGCGTGATGGTTTTTAGGTTTTTTGGATCGGATAAAAAATCCCAAGCCTGCTGTAAAGTAATAGGTAGATTTTGCTTTTTATGTAGGGTATATATTTTCATATTAATTATTTAACAATATATAGGCATTTAATGAGGTGGCAATTAACAACCATAGAAAATAGGGGAGCACCAAGACACTTTTAATTGGCATGAGTTTCCTGTACGTGAATAAAAATAAACCAACTAGCCCCGTCAGCACTAAAATTAAAAGTAAACCGAAAGCAATATAGTGCTGATTGAAAAACACATAATTCCAGCTTACATTAAGAATAAATTGAACTGTAAAAAGTATTTTAACTTTCGTATTAGGTTGATACGTATACAAATATGCCATGTATACTGAAAAACAAATCATAATGGTTGTCCAAGCCACACCAAAAACCCAACCAGGGGGTGTCCATGGTGCTTGATTAAGGTTTTGGTACCATTTGGTTTGCGGGCCATTATTCATCAACAATGTTCCTATGGCTAAGGTCCCAAAATTAATGACAAGAAAAAAGACAAAATACTTAAAAAGTTTCATGGGTTTAAACTATCATTAATTCAATTTGATTTATAATAGCTTGTGCCTCTGCAAATTTTTTTATCATTTTCTGCACGATTAATCGAGGATAACTTGTGCCATTCTTTCATAAGATCTTTATATTTTGAATGCAGTTTTTCTATTTCGGGTTTTGATTTAAATAATTTAATTGTAATTGAATGTCCGTATTCATTCATAATACCAT
>CAXBHA010000291.1:0-4361 GCA_963974955.1 uncultured Yeosuana sp.
GCAATTTCTATACATCGTTTTATGTATTTTTCATGTATATTCATCCCGATAATTATCGAGACAAAAATAAGATTAAAAAATGGGTATAAACAATATCATCGTTCGAGAAATTCAACCTCAAGACAATGCACAGATGGAGGAAGTAATACGGGCCTGTTTTCATGAGTTTAAAATCCCCTTGAAAGGAACGGCTTATGAAGATAAAGAAACACCAAATATGTTTGAGTCTTATCAAAACCAAAATGATATTTATTTTGTTATTGATGCCGATGGAGAAGTGCTTGGCGGCGGCGGTGTGAAACCTTTAAAGGATTTTGAAGCGGATGTCTGTGAAATTCAAAAAATGTATTTTTCACCTAAAGTAAGAGGGAAGGGTTATGGTAAGCTGTTATTTGAAAAATGTTTAAAAGAAGCAAAAAATTTGGGTTACAAAAAGTGTTATCTAGAATCGGCTTCTCAACTTAAGGCGGCTATCCATATTTATGAATCTTATGGTTTTAAACATTTAGATGGCCCCTTGGGCAACACAGGGCATTTTTCTTGCGGTATTTGGATGATTAGGGATTTATGAAATTAAAAGACACAAAAGAATTATTCCAAAAGGAGTTAAACGGGTTATATGATAATGAGGAAATTGATAATTTCTTTTATTTACTTATTGAATCTTATTTAGGTTTGAAACGGCTTGACTTATCCTTAAATCCAGAGGTCTTATATTCAAAAGAAGTACAAAAACCAATTATAGAAGCATTGACTGCTTTAAAGGAGCAAAAACCTATTCAATATATATTAGGAGAAACCGATTTTTTTGGATTAACATTTAAAGTAAACCCGAATGTATTGATCCCGAGACCAGAAACCGAAGAGTTGGTGGCATGGATAATCCATCAAACATCAAAAAATAAGCGTCAGCCAATTAATATTCTGGATATTGGAACTGGCAGTGGATGTATTGCAGTTTCATTGGCCAAAAAATTACCCAATGCAAATATTTTTGCTTTAGATGTTAGTAAAAAAGCGCTTCAAACAGCTAAATTAAATGCAAAATTGAATGATGTAACTATTGAGTTGATTGAAGGAGATATTTTAAATCTTGAAACCAGTGATAAAGCCTTTCGAAATTTAAAATTTGATATCGTTGTTTCAAACCCGCCATATGTTCGAGAACTGGAAAAAGAACACATGAAATCTAATGTGTTGCATAATGAACCTCATTTAGCCTTATTTGTTAATAATGAGGATCCACTTCAATTTTACAAGGCAATTGTACAATTTTCTGTTGATAAGTTACTATCCAAAGGGTCTTTGTTTTTTGAAATCAATGAGTATCTTGGAAACCAAATGATACAATTATTGGACGAGTATCATTTTAGAGATATTCAATTAAAACAAGATATTTTTAAAAAGGGTCGAATGATTAAAGCCACTAAATAAAATGAAATCAATATCAGTTTTTTGTGGAAGCAGTGAGGGCAATGATGCGTTTATAATTTCACAAGCATATAAATTAGGTGTCGAATTTGCTAAAAGACGGGTTACATTGGTATATGGAGCTGCTAAAATTGGTGTCATGGGACAAGTTGCAAAAGGGGTTATGGATAATCATGGTAAAACCATTGGTGTGATTCCAGAATTTTTAAAAATAAAAGAAGTGTATCATCCCAATTTAACAGAGCTAACAGTAACAGGGACCATGCACGAAAGAAAAGTCTTTATGTACGAGAAAAGTGATGGTTTTATTGTTCTCCCCGGTGGATTTGGAACTATGGACGAATTTTTTGAAATCACCACTTGGGGGCAATTGGGCTTGCACAAAAAACCTATCGGAATTTTAAACCTTAATGGGTTTTATAACGATTTATTGGCCTTGGCGGATACTATGGTAAAAAAAGGGTTTTTAAAACAAGCTAATTTAGAGGCTGTGGTAGTCGATACAAATATAGAAGGATTATTAGATAAAATGAATAATTACAAGCCGCTATCGACTCCAAAGTGGATCAATATGGAACAAATTTAATTATGAGCATAAAACATCAAATAGAACAACTTAGAAATGAATTAAGTGAGCATAATTATAATTATTATGTGCTTGATACTCCTACTATTTCAGATTTTGACTTTGATTTAAAACTTAAAGAACTTAAAGAACTGGAAACTAAACATCCTGAATTCTTTGATGCAGCATCACCCACACAACGGGTGGGTGGAGAAATAACCAAGAATTTTGAAACTATTCCCCACGAATACCGTATGTATTCGTTGGATAATTCGTATTCAAAAGAAGATTTGGAAGATTGGGAGGTGCGAATTAAAAAAATGATTGATGGAGACATTCAATATACCTGTGAATTGAAATATGATGGAGCTTCAATTAGTCTAACTTATGAAAATGGCAATTTGGTGCAAGCATTAACTCGTGGAGATGGTTTTCAAGGAGATAATGTGACGGCTAATATTAAAACCATAAAATCAATCCCTTTAAAGCTGAAAGGGGATTATCCCTTAAAATTTGATATCCGTGGAGAAATTGTGTTGCCTTTTGAAGGGTTTAACAAAATGAATGAAGAACGGATTGAAATTGGGGAAGAACCCTATAAAAATCCAAGAAATACGGCCTCAGGTAGCTTAAAACTTCAGGACAGCACAGAAGTTGCAAAACGGCCATTAGATTGTTTGCTATACAATATAACAGGAACAAATTTAGGTATTGAAACACAATTTGAAAGTTTAGAAAAGGCTAGGCAATGGGGATTTAAAGTTCCTCATGCTTCCAAATTAGTAAATTCGTTAGAAGAGGTATTTAAGTTTATTGCCTATTGGGATGTACATCGGCACGAGTTACCTTATGAAACCGATGGCGTGGTAGTAAAGGTAAATAGTTTGCGGCAACAAGAAGAATTGGGTTATACGGCAAAATCACCGCGTTGGGCGATTGCCTATAAGTTTAAGGCCGAACAGGTTTCAACACGATTAAATAGCATCTCATATCAAGTAGGTAGAACTGGAGCCATTACACCGGTTGCCAATTTAGAAGCGGTTGAATTAGCAGGAACTATTGTTAAGCGCGCATCCTTGCATAATGCCGATCAAATAGAAAAACTAGATATAAGAGTGGGAGATGCCGTGTTTGTTGAAAAAGGAGGTGAAATAATACCTAAAATAATTGGAGTCGATTTAAGTAAACGACCAATAAACTCACAACCTACACAATACATTGCCCATTGTCCTGAATGTCATGCCCCATTAGTGAGACAAGAAGGAGAAGCGCAACATTATTGTCCAAATTATAGTGGATGTAAGCCGCAAATTATTGGTCGTATCCAACATTTTATTTCAAGAAAGGCAATGGATATTGAAGGCCTTGGTGGAGAAACGGTGGCATTATTGGTTAATGCAGGGCTAATTAGCGACTATTCCGATTTATATGAGCTGACAAAAGAACAGGTCATTCCGCTGGAACGCATGGCAGAAAAAAGCGCGGATAATTTGATTCAAGGTATTTCTCAATCTATCCATATACCTTTTGAGCGTACTTTATATGCTTTAGGGATAAGATATGTAGGGGAAACGGTAGCGAAAAAACTTGTAAAGCATTACAAAAATATTAATGCAATAGCCAATGCAACCCAAGATGATTTAATAAATGTTGATGAGATTGGTGTTAAAATAGCGGAAAGTGTTCGAGAATTTTTTTCTTCGGAAGAAAATATTCACATTATCAATAGATTAAAGCAATTTGGGGTGCAGTTTGAGATTTCTGCCGATCAACTTAAAGGACATACCAATATTCTTAAAGGAGAATCAATTGTGGTTTCAGGCGTTTTTGAATCTGTTTCAAGAGATGAATTAAAAAAGTTGGTTGAGGATAATGGAGGCAAGGTAAGTAGTTCAATATCTTCTAAAACAAGTTTTATTATTGCAGGGGAAAACATGGGACCAAGCAAGAAACAAAAGGCAAAACAATTAGATATTTCAATAATAAATGAGCATGAATTCTTACAAAAAATAAATATATTTTAAACAAATTCGATAAAAAGTATTTTTTTATCGTTTAATTACAACTATTTATATATATTTGTACTTTAACTATTAATATATAGTCATGAGCAAGTCGAAAGTCTTGGCAGGTATTGTTATATTAGTTTATATAGCCTTTGTCATATCCCAGTTTAGTAATCATCATGTTTTAGCTACTATTTTTGATGCATTAATACTACCTTTTATTACGTTTGCCTATTTTCAAAGTAACATTAAAAAGAACCTATTTTTTATAGTGTTCTTAGTCGCATACTCGATAGCCGACCTTATGGTCTTCGTTATTGATTATATTCCGTATTTAATGTATTATTATGTGGCCAATG
>CAXBHA010000292.1:0-4356 GCA_963974955.1 uncultured Yeosuana sp.
TCTGAAAGACGAAATCCTTTTAAACACATTTTAGCGGTAACCTTCACCAATAAGGCAGTCGCCGAAATGAAAGACCGAATTATTGAAACCCTAAAACAGTTTTCAAACGAAATTATTTTAGATAACCCAAATAGTATGTTTAGCGCTCTTTGTGAGGAGTTGGAAATGGATGCTAAAACACTTCATATAAAATCAAAAAAACTCTTAGAAACCATTATTCATAATTATGCCGCTTTCGATATTTCTACCATCGACGGGTTTACGCATAAATTAATACGGACTTTTGCACACGATTTAAAACTCCCTTTGAATTTTGAGGTTGAACTGGATCAAGAGGCCCTTTTAAATCAAGCCGTTGATAACCTAATATCAAAGGCAGGTATTGATCAAAATCTTACTAAAATTTTAGTGGATTTTGCCATTGAAAAAGCTGATGACGATAAAAGTTGGGATGTCTCTTTTGATTTTAATAAGATAGCAAAACTTCTAACAAGTGAAAACGATATTCCGTTTATTGAAACGCTTAAGGACAAAACCATAATCGATTTTCAAACTCTTAAAACACAATTAAAAACAGACATAAAACAATCTGAAAGCAACATTATTACTGTAGCAAATAGTGTCTTGACTTTAATTGAGGAATGTGGATTAAAGTTTAACGATTTTTCCAGTGGTTATTTGCCAAAGCATTTTAAAAATTTAGTTGATAAAAAATTCGATTTAAATTTTGAAACCAAATGGCAAATTGATTTGGTTGAAAACAATCCGTTATACCCAAAACGAATTACTCCAAATATCGCCTCAATTATAGATGATATTCAGCCTCAATTAATCGCATTATTTTATGAGTCTAAACAACACGTTTATCATTTTAAATTCTTAAAATTAGTTTATAAAAATATAACACCCTTATCTGTTTTAAACGCTATCAATAAAGAACTTGGTGCTTTAAAAATTGAACAGAACAAATTGCTTATTTCAGAATTTAATACCATTATAAGCAACGAAATAAAAAACCAACCCACACCTTTTATTTATGAACGACTTGGTGAAAAATTCAATCATTATTTTATTGATGAATTTCAAGATACATCGATTTTACAATGGCAAAATTTAATCCCACTTATAGATAATTCACTCGCAACCGAAAGCGGAAGCGCCCTTTTAGTTGGCGATGCTAAACAAGCCATATACCGTTGGCGCGGTGGAAAAGCAGAGCAGTTTATTGACTTGTTTAACGAAAAAGAACAGCCTTTCCAAAGTAAACAAACCGTTAATGATCTCAAAGAAAATCACCGAAGTTTTGCTGAAATAGTAAATTTTAACAATACATTCTTTAACTATTTATCTCATATGGTTTTTAATAATGAAGATTATAAAAAACTATATGAAACTGTGCATCAAAATATAACAAAAAGCCAAAGCGGTTATGTGGAATTATCGTTTTTAACCATTGAAAAAGACGATGATAGGGACGAATTGTTTTGTGAAAGCGTGTTAAATACCATCAATAAATGCCGTGAAAACAAGTTTGATTATAAGGATATTTGTGTTTTGGTTAGAAAGAAAAAAGAAGGTGTTGCTATTGCATCTTACTTGAGTCAACAAGGTATTCCCATTATTTCTTCAGAAACATTATTGATTTACAATTCTCCAGAAGTTGCTTTTATTAACGATGTGCTTACTCTTTTAATGCAACCTAAAAACAATGAAATTAAAGTTCGCGTGCTAAATTATTTAACATCATTATTTAATATTGATGACAAGCACGCTTTTTTTAGCACCCATATTAATTTATCGGTAACCAAATTATTTAAAAGTTTTGAAACGTTTGATGTTTATTTAACCAGTAATTCCCTATTAAAATTGTCTCTTTACGACTTAACGGAAGCTGTTATAAGAGGGTTTGATCTGGTTAAAAATTCTAATGCCTATGTCCAATTTTATTTAGATGTTGTTCTAGATTACATGCAGAAAAAAGGTTCAGACATTGTTGGGTTTTTAAATTATTTCGAGAAGAAAAAAGACAATTTAAGTGTTGTTTCTCCTGTTGGGCAAAATGCGGTTCAAATCATGACCATTCACAAATCAAAAGGTCTTGAATTCCCTATTGTTATTTTTCCATATGCCGATTTAGATATTTATTCGGAAAAAGAGCCCAAAGAATGGATGTCCTTAGATTCCGAAAAGTACGCCGGATTTTCACATACTCTTTTGAATTTCAATAAAGATTTTCAAAATTTTGGAAACGAAGGGCTGCAAATTTATAACAAACACCAATCTGAACAAGAACTTGATAATATCAATTTGCTATATGTAACCTTAACGCGCGCTATTGAACAGTTATATGTTATTTCAAAAAAAGAGCCAACCATAAAAGGCGATGTAACAAATAAGAGGTTTTCCGGCTTATTTATCAATTATTTAAGCCATTTGGGTTTATGGAACGATTCGAAATCCATTTATAGCCTTGGAAATTTTAAAAGACCCATCCAGCCAGAAACAAGTTCATCAGAACACACAATTCAATTAGAATTTATATCAACGGCAAAAGAAGGCCATAATATAAACATTGTAGCAAACTCCGGTTATCTCTGGGATTCTACTCAAAAACAAGCAATTGAAAAAGGAAATTTAATTCACAATATCTTATCTAAAATCAGTACAATTGAAGAGGTTCCTTTTATTTTTAAGGCGTTTGTTGAATCGTCCCTAATTACCAAAGAACAAGCCATGACACTTAAAAAAACAGTCGTCGAAATTATACAACACCCAAAACTTGTTAACTGCTTTAATTCTGAGTATCTCATTTATAATGAACGTGATATTATAACCCGCTATGGCCAAATTTTAAGACCTGATAGAGTCATTATAAATTCTAAAAACGAAGCCATTATAGTTGACTATAAAACAGGAAAAGAAGATGTTAGCCATCTACAACAATTAATTTCTTATCAAGATGTGTTATTTGAGATGGGGATTACCGTAATTAATAAATTTCTCATCTATATTAATGATACAATTAAAGTAAAAGAACTTTAACTTTGTGAAAAAATAATTTCAGGATTATGTACAGCAAACTAAAACAACATCTGCAACAGGAACTTCAAGACATTAAGGACGCTGGTCTTTATAAAAACGAACGCATCATCACCTCAGCGCAAGGTGCTGAAATCACTTTAAGCAGTGGTGAGACCGTTTTAAACTTTTGTGCCAATAATTATTTAGGATTGTCATCGCACCCCGACGTAATTAAGGCAGCAAAAGAGACCATGGATACCCATGGTTTTGGAATGTCTTCCGTACGATTTATTTGTGGAACTCAAGATATCCATAAAGAATTAGAGCAAAAGATTGCTGACTTCTATCAAACGGAGGACACCATTTTATATGCTGCGGCTTTTGACGCAAATGGAGGCATTTTTGAACCGCTGTTTGGTGCCGAAGACGCTATTATTTCAGATTCGTTAAATCACGCGTCAATTATTGATGGTGTGCGATTATGCAAAGCAGCAAGATATCGCTACGAAAACAGTAATATGATTGATTTGGAGCAACAACTTATTTCTGCCAATGTAAATGGAGCGAGATTTAAAATAATTGTGACCGATGGTGTGTTTTCAATGGATGGCATTGTCGCTCCGCTTGATAAAATATGTGATTTAGCCGATAAATATGATGCTTTAGTAATGATTGATGAGTGCCATGCCGCAGGATTTATAGGAAAAACCGGTCGTGGAACCCTTGAAGAAAAAGGCGTTATGAATAGAATAGATATTATTACGGGAACATTAGGCAAAGCTTTAGGTGGTGCAATGGGTGGTTATACAACAGGTAAAAAGGAAATTATTGAAATGCTTCGTCAACGCTCAAGACCCTATTTATTCTCCAATTCACTTGCTCCTGGTATTGTAGGCGCTTCCATCAAGGTTTTTGATATGCTCGCCAATGATACAAGTTTAAGAGATGCCTTAGAATGGAATACCAATTATTTTAAAAACGGTATGAAAAAAGCGGGTTTTGATATTATAGAAGGAGATTCTGCCATCGTTCCTGTCATGTTATACGACGCAAAATTATCTCAAAAGATGGCGAATATGCTGCTCAAGGAAGGAATATACGTTATTGGGTTCTTTTTTCCAGTTGTACCAAAAGAAAAAGCAAGAATTCGAGTACAACTGTCTTCAGCCCATACAAAAACGCATTTAGACAAGGCTATTAAAGCCTTTTCTAAAGTTGGTAAAGCCCTAAAAATTATATAAAATCATTCTGAACTGGCGATGAATAAACGAATTATTCATTTTTTTTATATATTTGTCTTTGTTAATAACATTTAACAACTTACTTTTGTTTACA
>CAXBHA010000293.1:0-4351 GCA_963974955.1 uncultured Yeosuana sp.
TTACGCTTTCTCAACAATGCTTTGCACACCGTGTTCACTAAATCAAGAAGTAGGATTGGCATTAGGCGCACAAGCCGGAGAAAAGAGACTGAAAGAAGTCATCACCAAAGGTGGTTTTTCTAGATTCAAGAGAGCAATGGAAACGCCTTTCAACTTGATACTAGAAGCCAGACCTTAAATAAACAATTTGTTCATAAACCATCATTATATGGTGGTTTTTCTTATTTATGAATTAGGTAAAAATTGAAGAGGATAACGAGATAAATAGCGTAAAAAATTTAAACAATGGATTTACTAAATAAACTATTGAGTATTGACCCAAACTATATTATAATTGGATTTATTATATTCTTTTTTTCATTAGAGCAGGTAATGAAAACTTCATTCAATTTTAAGAAAAGAGTTAACCACTTATTTCAAAATATACTTTTTCAGATTGTACTTATTGTTCTAAATATATTCTTTGTTACTTTTCAAGTGTTTTCAATTGAATGGCTGAATAGTAATCATATTGGGCTACTATATTTGATAGAATTACCTATTTGGGCTAAATTAATTATTTCTGTTGCATTATATGATGTTACTGCTTACTGGATACATAGGGCAACTCATAAAATTCCACTTCTTTGGAGGTTCCATAGAGTGCATCACAGTGATATAACAATGGATTCCTCAACCGTTTTTCGATTCCATCCTATTGAACTAATTCTTGTATTTGGAATCGGAAATATATTTACTGCCGCTTTGTTTGGAACAGATGTATTTTCTATGGCATTATACTATTTCTTTCTTTACTTATTCTTTTTTATTGAGCATGCAAATCTTAGATATCCAAGATGGTTAAATTCAACTTTAGGTTTGATTTTTGTAATGCCTGACCATCATAGAGTACATCATCAGCAAGACCAGTTTTATACAGATTCTAATTATGCAGATATTTTTATTATTTGGGACAGAATGTTTGGAACGTTTAAAATGATGCCCGTAGAGAAAATGAAATACGGATTGGTTGAATTTGATGAGGACAGTAAACAGACATTTCTCTATTTAATATAAAGTCCATTTATTACTATTAAAAGAAATGTTTCTGATAAAAAAATAAATAAAATTAACAAATGAATAACAAAGGAAAAATCCTTTTTTAAGCTTGCCTAAGTACTCAATAGCAAGTATTGCTATAGGCATTTTTGGTCAATTAATATTTAAAAGAAATACAGCTGCCATATTACCGAAAATGATGAAGGTTTTATTTTGTGAAAGAAAGTTATGCTAATGCACAGTAATACTGTTTAACTTTTAAATAAACAGTAAAATGCATCAAGAATTACTCAATCCAAAAAAAATATGTTATTAAAAATAAAATATTACTTGTCGTTTTTACATTATTATTACAGACGTTACAAGCTCAAATAGAAAATAGAATTATTGTCGGAGTTGATCTTGGTGCTGCACTAGCTTCAGATGTAGGTATTTTAATGGCTTTTGAGCCTAAATATAATATTAATGAGAATAATTCTATTGGTCTTCGGTTGGGAGTAGCTTTTCTATTGGGAAGAAATATTGAAGAATCTATGAAATTTCAATACATTATAGAAGAAGGGTTTAGTTTACATGAAATCTACTCTTTGGCAGCTACTTTTGATAGGTATTTAGGCAAAGCAAATAGTAGATTTCAACCTTTTATAGGTGGCGGACTCAGTTATTATAAACTAAGTGGAATAAGTAATATCTCAGGTAAGGATAATCCTGATGTGAATTTAGCATCTACCGCCAAAGTTAAAGGACAAATGGGTCTATTAGTGAGAGGCGGATTTGAATTCGGTAAATTTCGACTTGGCTTAGAATGTAATTTTATCCCTAAATCAGAAATAAAAATGCAAAAAGGAGAAATTGCGGGATGGGTTAAAGATAGCTACTTTGGTGTTTCCTTTGGAGGAATCATAGGAGAAGGAAAAAGATAAATGATAAGGTAGTATATTAGGTACTCTTGGAGATATGGTTGGAGGGGATAATAGGTTTTAGTAGTTCTTCGCTTTTTTTCAAGTAATTTATTCCTTTACTATCCATAACTCATTTAATTGCAAGTGTGGTTTACGTTTCAATGCTTACATGAGAGATGGATACTATTTTTTTTGTAAGCATAAAAGAACGTGTTGCTAAATTTTCCTACGTATATATTTGACCTTAAGGCACAAAATATCTTTTTCGGTTTTTGGGTTTATTAAAATGGTTTACTTCTATTTAGTGGGACTAAAATTAGTTAAGATTTTAAAATCTAATTATTAAAACGCAAAGAAATCTTATTATCCTGTCTCAATTTTGTTTAACTTGTAAACCCCTCTAGTATATTATATTTCAATTGATTAAAGCCGAAGTCTACCTATGGGGATCCAAAGTAAGTCAACAAAAGAAACACTTGTAGACAAATTATCGATTGAAATTGAATCTAATTTAAACAATGACCAATTTGGGGTCGATAGTCTTGCGCAAGCTGTTGGGATGAGCCGCTCGAGTTTACATCGAAAATTAAATAAAACCTTAGGTATTTCTACGAGTCAATTTATTAGAGAATATCGACTTAAAAGGAGTTTAGAGATTCTAACTAACGAAGATATTACAGCTTCAGAAACTGCATATCGGGTTGGTTTTAGCAGTCCTACCTATTTCAGCACATGTTTTCATAATTATTTTGGATATACACCTGGGGAGGCAAAATCTGGGATTATCGCAGATGTTGACAATCAATCGTTAGGGACATCGACTGAAATCCTATCAGTTGATTCTAAAAATTCCTATACCAAAACAATAATCTGGGCATCGATTATTGTTTTGGCATTAAGCTCTACTTACTTTGTTTATAAGCCCTTTGCTAAGAAAGACAAAGTAAACATTGGTGGTGTACAGGTATTCGATGACAAATCTATTGCCGTTTTACCTTTAAAAAACCTTACAGGAAACCCAGATTTGGAATTTATTTCAGATGGTATGACTGACGCAATCATATCTAGACTCACTAAAATAAAGACTATTAAAAAAGTAATTCCGTTTACTTCTGTCCAATCTTATAAAAAGTCTGATAAAAGTTTAAAGGAAATCGCTCAAGTACTAGAAGTATCAAACATTTTACAAGGTAATCTTCAAATGTCAGGTAATCAAATTAAGATTAATCTTCAATTAATTCATGGTAGTTCTAATGTTCATCTTTGGTCTGAAGAATATACAAAAGAATGGAAAAGTGATGAAATTTTTGAATTACAAACTGAGGTAGTAGAAGGTATTTCCGCCAATATGAATGCAGTAATTGCACAAGATGAATTGGCTGATATTAAAAAAATTCCGACCCAAAGTAAAGATGCCTATTCGTATTATTTACAGGGAGAATTTCAAAGAAATAAAGGGAACGAACTATCATATTCAAATGCTATAAACCTCTATGAAAGGGCAATTGCAGCAGATTCTATTTATGTAGAACCTTATATTGATATGGCCAATGTTTGGCATATGGGCGGTTCTGTTTGGGGTTTTTACAATGAGCAAATAGCCTGGGGTAACGCTAAAGTATTATTAGAAAAAGCGCTGAAAATAGAACCGAACAATGAACGAACTGAGGAAGAACTAAATACAGGAAGATTTTTTTATGACTGGAATTTTGAAGTTGTAGAGAAGTTTTATCAAAAAAAAAATTAGTAATTCCAAACAGAACAAACCATCTGTTATTTCGCTTGATTACCCCATTAAAACGGGAAGGCCAGAAGAAACCCTTAAGGCAATTGAATATTACACACTAAATGACCCGTCAAATGTGTTTTACCCATTTTTTAAAGCAGAGGCCATGTTCTATTTAGGGGATACTGATAAAGCCAATGAAATACTAACTCAAACAGATCCTTTGTATAATGATAACTGGTTCTATTTGCGAGAATCAACCAAACTATATTTCTATCTGGGAGAATACGAAAAATCAAAAATCCAACTAGAAAAGATAACAACCCAATTTCCAGATTATCCGCCAATTCTAATGTGGTTGAACGTTGTATATGCACAAATGGATGGTAATTCAAAAGTAACGTTTCAATATTTGGCGGAGCTACAAAACGAATATGACAAAGGTTCATCAGGAAGCCCTGCTTGGTTTATAGCACTATATTATGCACATGTAAAAGACGACGAAAGAACGTTTGAATGGCTTCAAAAGTCGTACGACAGGCATGAAGTAGAATTGTTGTGGTTACGCGCAGAACCCTTATTGGCACCATTACGCAATGACCAACGATATATAAATATATACGACAAGGTCGGGTTTTCAAGTATTGATTTACCAATAAAAACTCCCTCTTCAAATTAACCTTAT
>CAXBHA010000294.1:0-4343 GCA_963974955.1 uncultured Yeosuana sp.
TTCAATGGATTCTTCATTTTTATTCAGAATGACACTTTTAAGACAGCCTCTTTTTTATTATAAACAATAGATTCAGAAGAACTATTAAATTTTAGCGGATTTAACTGTTTTAATAATTCTAGCTGCAATTTTATAAGGATCACCATTTGAAGCGGGACGACGATCTTCTAAATAGCCTTTCCATCCTTTAGAAACTGTATAATGAGGAATTCGAATCGATGCGCCTCGATCGGAAATTCCATAAGAGAAATCATGTATAGAAGCGGTTTCATGTTTACCGGTTAAACGTTGATCGTTAAACTCACCATAAACGACAATATGTTCTTTAACAACTGATCTGAAAGATTCACATATTTTTTCATAAGTCGCTTTATCACCACAAGTTCTCAACACAGAATTTGAAAAGTTCGCGTGCATTCCAGAACCATTCCAATCGGTATCGCCAAGAGGTTTAGGATGATATTCAATATAATAACCGTATTTTTCTGTTAATCTGTCAAGCAAATATCTAGCTACCCACATTTCGTCTCCGGCCTTTTTGGCGCCTTTGGCAAACAATTGAAATTCCCATTGGCCACAAGCAACTTCTTGGTTAATACCTTCAAAATTTAAACCGGCAGCAATACATAAGTCAGCATGCTCTTCAACAAGATCCCGGCCATGCGTATTTAATCCACCAACCGAACAATAATACATGCCTTGTGGTTTTGGATATCCGCCTCTTGGAAACCCTAGAGGCAATTCGGTTTCTACGTCCATGATAAAGTATTCTTGTTCAAAACCAAACCAGAAATCATCATCATCATCATCACTAATGGTAGATCTACCGTTTGATACGTGATTTGTTCCATCAGGATTTAAAACTTCGGTCATTACCAAATATCCATTGGTACGCTCTGGATCTGGGTAAATGGCAACAGGTTTTAAAACACAGTCTGATGAACCACCTTCTGCCTGTTTTGTAGATGAACCGTCGAAAGACCAATTACTTATTTCTTCAAGCGTTCCTTTAAAGTTTTTGTGTTCTTCAACTTTGGTTTTGCTTCTCATGTTTTGAGTTGGTTTATAACCATCCAACCAAATGTATTCCAATTTAATTTTTGCCATAATGAATATTTTAAATAGATATTAATATAATATATTCTACAAATATAATTTTTTCTCAATATACTTTATATTAGGAGGGTGTTTTTAGTAAAATTTGATGTTATTTTTATTTATGCCCTATTTTTTTAAGGTGTCTATTAAAAAAAGTATATTTTTTTGTATAAAAATTGTAAAATTGTTAACAAGATTTATTTTTAATTTATTCCAAATACAACATTGATTATTATTTTTGTGGCAATGATTTAATTTAATTTTAAAAAAAAACATACAATGTCAACATTAAGATTTCATGCTATTAAAGAATCCATGTCTCATAATCCTATTCTTTTGAAGGAGAAGGAAAGACGTTCAGATTTATTTGGAAAAAATGTGTTTAATGAAAGCGCCATGCGCCAACATCTATCAAAAGACGCATATAAAGGCGTGATGAGTGCTGTTGAGCACGGTACAAAAATTGATCGAAGTATTGCCGATCAAGTGGCAGCATCAATGAAAGATTGGGCCTTGTCTAGAGGGGTAACCCACTATACACATTGGTTTCAGCCTTTAACAGGAATAACCGCCGAAAAACATGACGCTTTTTTTGAAACAATAGGGGGTGGCATGTCTGTTGAAAAATTTGGTGGCGATCAACTGGTACAGCAAGAACCAGATGCGTCAAGTTTTCCAAGTGGAGGGATTAGAAATACCTTCGAGGCACGCGGTTATACAGCCTGGGATCCAACATCTCCGGCCTTTATTTATGGAACAACCTTATGTATTCCAACCATTTTTGTTGCTTATACGGGAGAGGCATTAGATTATAAAACACCTTTATTGCGTGCGCTTCAATCGATTGATGGTGCGGCAACGGCAGTTTGTAAATATTTTGATAAAAACGTTAAAAAAGTATCTTCTTCTTTGGGGTGGGAACAGGAGTACTTTTTAGTGGATAAAGCCTTGGCTTCTTCACGGCCAGACATCATCTTAACGGGTAGAACATTGTTGGGGCATTCGCCTGCTAAAGGGCAGCAATTAGATGATCATTATTTCGGATCCATACCAAGAAGGGCCTTGAATTTTATGAGAGAATTGGAGACAGAGTGTATGCTTGTTGGCATACCCGTTAAAACGCGTCATAATGAAGTGGCTCCCAATCAGTTTGAGTTAGCTCCCATTTATGAAGAAGCAAATCTAGCGGTAGACCATAATTCATTATTAATGGATATCATGGGGCGTGTGGCATCTCGCCATAATTTTAAAGTTTTATTGCACGAAAAACCATTTGCAGGGGTTAACGGTTCGGGGAAGCATAATAATTGGTCGTTATCCACCGATACTGGGGTTAATTTATTGGGCCCAGGAAAAACACCTATGAGCAATTTACAATTTCTTGCCTTTTTTATTAATACAATTAAGGCCGTTTATGATAATGAAGAGCTATTAAGGGCCTCCATAGCATCTGCAAGCAATGATCATAGGCTTGGGGCAAATGAAGCGCCTCCAGCTATTATATCTGTTTTTATTGGAGAACAATTAACAAAAGTATTAGAAGAATTGGAAGGTGTCACCAAAGGTAAATTATCACCCGAAGAGAAAACAGATTTAAAGTTAAATGTAGTTGGTAAAATTCCTGATGTATTGCTTGATAATACCGATAGAAACAGAACGTCTCCCTTTGCTTTTACTGGAAATAAATTTGAGTTTAGAGCGGTTGGTTCACAAGCAAACTGTGGTAACCCCATGACCGTTTTAAATACTATTGTTGCAAAACAATTAAGAGATTTTAAAATTGAAGTTGATGCTTTAATTGATAAGAAGGATTTGAAGAAAGATGAGGCTATCTTTAATATTTTAAGAGAATACATTAAGGCTTCTAGAAACATATTGTTTGAAGGGAATGGTTATGGCGATGCTTGGGCTGTTGAAGCTAAGAAGCGAGGCTTAAGCAATAATAAAACAACACCCGAAGCGTTAAAGGCTAGAGTTTCTAAAAAATCAATTGCTTTGTTTGAAGAAATGAACGTGATGAGTAAGATTGAATGTGAAGCACGTTACGAAATTGAAATAGAGGAATATATTATGCATATTCAAATTGAAGGACGTGTTTTAGGCGATATAGCAAGAAATCATGTGGTTCCAACAGCGGTGAAATATCAAAATATTTTAATTAAAAATGTAAAAGGATTAAAAGATATTTTCGAGGAAAAATATCTTAAAGTATCTCAGGAACAGCTTAATTTAATCGAGGAGATTTCGAGTCATATTGTGGGTATAAATGCGAATGTTACCAAAATGACCAATGAACGTAAAAAAGCTAATGCCCTCGACGATATTGAAAAGAAAGCAAACGCTTATTGCCATAAAGTAAAACCATTATTTGATGACATACGCTATCATTGTGATAAATTGGAATTACTTGTCGATGATGAAATATGGCCGCTAACAAAGTATCGTGAATTATTATTTACGAGATAATCATTGTTCTAAATATAAAAATGTCTGAAAAGGCGTCATTCCGAACAAAGTGAAGGAATCTATATATTGTAAACTTCTGAATATAGATTACTTCAAAATTTAAATGTCTCGTAATGACGTTGATTTTTTATTTTTCAGACCTTTATATTTAGAAGCAATTGTTTAAATTCAACCATTAAAAGTTAAAGTAAAAAGTAAACAATCCTTATTTTTGCACATTAAAACACAATTTATATGGCATGAGTCAAGAAATAAGTAAACGGTATGCCCTTAGAGGGGTTTCTGCCTCAAAAGAAGATGTTCATAATGCCATTAAGAATATTGACAAAGGATTATTCCCTCAGGCATTTTGCAAAATTGTACCAGATTTTCTAACCAATGATAAAGATTATTGTTTGATAATGCATGCTGATGGTGCAGGTACAAAATCGTCATTGGCTTATATGTATTGGAAAGAGACAGGGGATTTGTCAGTTTGGAAGGGTATTGCACAAGATGCCTTAATTATGAATATAGATGACTTGTTGTGTGTAGGCGCAACCGATAATATTATGTTATCCTCAACAATTGGCCGGAACAAAAATGTCATACCAGGTGAAGTTATTTCATCAATCATAAATGGAACAGAAGAACTTATTGCCGAATTAAAAAAGTTTGGAGTTACAATCCATTCAACAGGTGGAGAAACTGCCGATGTAGGCGATTTAGTGCGCACTATAATCGTAGATTCTACGGTAACAGCCAGAATGAAGCGCAGTGATGTAATTGATAATGCTAAT
>CAXBHA010000295.1:0-4342 GCA_963974955.1 uncultured Yeosuana sp.
ATAGCTGCGGGGTATTATGGTGGCGCAATAAGTACTATTTGGGAATATGATCCTTTATTGGATACTTGGGAGGAAATAACATCTTTAGAGGCAACAGCCCGACAAGATGCGGTAGGTTTTTCTAACGGAAGTAGAGGTTACGTATTAATGGGCAGAACAGGAAGTCTATATTTAGATGATATTTATGAGTTATACCCTCAAGATGATTACGATGAAACAGATTAATATTTGGTTAGTAGTTTTTTTACAGAAATCCAAAGCCCATACTCTCCTTTACTTTTAAATTGAGTGCTTTGGATTTCTTTTTTAATTTCAATTTATGAATATGAAAGTAAAATATATCATATCGCTTTTATTAATTTTAAGTGCTATTTTAATTTTTTTTATTGTAACAAAAACAACGTTTAATAACAATACCGAACCTTTTAAAGCAGCCATATATCAAACAAATACTGGTTTTGGGTACAGTATAAGTTACAACGACATACTATTAATAAAGCAAGATTATATTCCAACAATTCAAAATAATCAATCTTTTTGCAGCTATCAAGATGCTCAAAACGTAGCTAATTTAGTTTTAGAGAAATTATATAAAAAAGTAAATCCAAAAATTTCACTTTTAGAGTTAAAACAACTCGGTATTCAATTAAACTGTATAAATTAGTATTATGGAAAATGTAGGTGTTCATGATAACCGTAAACGGAAACAAATACTGTTGCATGTTTCAATTTGGGCAGTATTTATCTGTTTTAATTTAATGCAGCCAAGAGTACAAACAGAAGACATGGTTAACCGTATTGTGTTGGTTTTAATAGGGAACATGGCACTTTTTTATATTAACTATTCATATTTAGTCACTCATTTTTTACTTAAAAAAAAGATACTTTTATATACTATTTTAGTACTATCTTTAGTAATATTATCAACTGTAATGTTCTATAGGTTTTCACCTGAATTTAGACCACTTGATAATTTTAAGCCTCCTTTTCCAAAAAATAGGCCAGAGCATTTTTTTCCTGTCAAGTTAATTGGGCCATTTATTTTTAATGTTTTATTAATGACTACAGGAACTGCATTTAGGGTTTATGGTGAATGGAATAGAAATGAGCGGAAAAAAAAAGAAATTGAAGTACAGAAATCATCAACAGAACTTCATTTTTTAAAACATCAATTAAGCCCGCATTTTTTATTTAATTCATTAAACAGTATTTATTCGCTTACCACAAAAAAATCTAACGACGCGCCCGAAGCAGTAATTACATTATCTGAATTAATGCGTTATATGCTATATGAAACCAATAACGAATTTGTAACTCTAACAAAAGAGATAGAGTATATTCAAAACTATTTAAAGTTACAGCGTTTACGAATAGCTGACAATAAAGATGTAATGTTAAACATACACGGTACCATAACAAATCAAAAAATACGGCCGTTATTGTTTATATCCTTTATCGAAAATGCCTTTAAATATGGCACAGATTTTAAAGGACATACCGAAGTTAAAATAGAAATTAATGTTGATGGAAATGAATTACAATTTAATTGCATTAACATCATTGGTAGTAGAAAAACCGATAAAGATAGTTCTGGTATAGGTCTGCAAAACACAAAAGAGCGTTTAGAACTATTATACCCCGATAAGCATGTACTTGAGGTAGAAGAAAAAGACAGCAGATTTATTGTAAATTTATCATTAAAATTGAGTTGATGACATATTCATATCTAAAATTTTATTACAAAGAAGTGATTCAATGAATATAGCATCTAACCTATAAAAAACAATAAAAATTATCAAATGAAATGTGTAATTATAGATGATGAACCGTTGGCTATAGATGTAATTGAGTCTTACATTAAGCAAATAGGTGGTCTTGAAATAGTGGTTAAATGCACCAATCCATTAGAAGCCATCACGCTATTGAACAAGCATAAAGTAGATCTTGTTTTTTTAGATATTGAAATGCCAAACCTAACAGGCATTGATTTGGTAAAAGCATTAGATAACATGCCACAATTCATTTTTACAACGGCTTACCCGCAATATGCTTTGGATGGCTTTAATTTAAATGCGACCGATTATTTAGTAAAACCCATACCGTTTCACAGGTTTTTAAAAGCGGTAACCCGCGCTAAGGAAAAGTATGAGTTAGAAAATAAAAGTGTTTCAAAAACAAAAACAACTTTAGAATTATCTCAAACCAATGCGCAAGACAATTTTATTTTTGTAAAATCGGAATACGAAAACATTAAAATAAACATCGATGGCATTAAGTATATCCAAGGTTTAAAAGATTATATAAAAATTTATACTTCGCCATCTGAAAAAGCCATTTTAACACTATCTAGTTTTAAAGATATTCTTGATAGACTTCCTATAAATCGTTTTATCCGTGTTCATCGCTCGTATGCAGTAAACATTGGGTTTATTAATGCATTACAAAAAACTCAAATAGTAATTGGTGGCATACGGATTCCTATAGGTGAAACTTAAAAGGTTAGGGGTTTAACTTTTAAACCATAAATAAATTCGATGACATGAAGTTTTTATATCGCAATAAAACTTCAAAAACTAAATTTGGCAATACATAAAGTGTAGCTTACTTTTTGTTTTATATAATTGAGGTTTTCTTACAATAGCTCTATTCATTTTATCAGTAATCTTATAATCATAAACACTATAAATGGGGCCTAAGGGCATATAAATTTATTAAAAATCCCGTCGATAAAACAACGCTTTCTGTATAGACAATCACTCAAAACATCTATTTCAATTTAATAGGAATGCATATAGTTTCACCTTTGAAGTGTTAATTAAAAACACTCAAAAAATGAAATTATATATTATTATAGCAAGTTTATTATTTGTACAATTTTCTTTTGCGCAACAAGTTTCCACTAATTCAAAATCAATAATATGGTCTTTAGATGATTGTATTGCATACGCCTTAGAAAATAATATTACAGTAAAAGAGGCATCCTTAAACACGAGTATTTCAGAAGTGGATTATAGTAAAGCAAAATCATCAAGACTCCCCAACTTATTTGGTTCTGCATTACAAAGTTTTTCTAATGGAAACACAATTGATCCTATTACAAGCGATTATGTAACCGACCAAATACACAGCACCAATGTTGGTATTAATAGTTCTATGACCTTGTTCCAAGGAAATCAAATTGACAATCAAATAAAACAGAATAAATTACTTTTTGAGCAAAGTGTATTTCAGGAAGAAGTAGAAAAAAACAACATTGTTTTAAACCTACTCGAAACTTATTTGCAAACGCTTTATAGTAAAGAAAGCATAAGTATCGCTGAAAACAATTTAACAGCTTCAGAAAAAGAAGTGCTACGCGCTAAAGCCCGTTTAGATGCTGGTTCTATAGCTTTAAAGGATTATACAGAAGCGCAAAGTCAGGCAGCAACAAATAAATACAATGTTATTGCAGCAAAAAACACGTATCAACAATACATTATTCAGTTAAAACAGTTATTGGAATTACCGCCTACAGAAGATTTAGAAATTGAAACCATTAGCGAAAACACGGATTTAATAAATCTAGAACTTAACAAAACAGCTATTTATAATAACGCTTTAAACTATTTGCCAGAAATGAGTGTGAGCATGTTAAATATAGCAGCCAACGAAAAAGAACTAGACATTGCTAAAGGGGGTTATTTGCCAACACTTTCTTTAACAGGAAGTCTAGGATCTGGTTATACAAGTATTAATGATAATACATTTTCAGATCAGTTTAATGTCAACTTTAACCAAAGGGTTGGTTTGTCGTTAAGCATTCCAATATTCAACAGAAACCAAACGAAGGCTGCTGTACAAACGGCCTCTATAAATATTGAAAAAGCTGAAATACAAAAGCAGACTACAGAAAAAGAAGTCTATAAAAAAGTAGAAACAACATATCAAAATGCACTATCGGCACAAGAACAAGTCATTGCATCAGAAGCTTCAAAAGAAGCCGCTATGCAATCGTACAAATTGGCACAAAAAAAATACGAACTAGGTGATTTAAGCACCACCGATTTAGTGATTAGCCAAAATACCTATACCAATGCACAACAGAATTATTTACAGGCCAAATACTTAAATATTTTATACCATCAATTATTACAATTTTATCAAGGAAACGACATTAAACTTTAATTGACTTAATCATGAAAAACAAAAAGAAAATCATCATAGGAAGCATCGTACTAGCTGTACTTGCTATTGTAACCTACAGTTTTATAAAAGGAGACGACGCCATTGTTATAGAAGCTAAAACGGTAGTAGCAAAAAAAACAAATGTGACCACAATGGTTACAGCAACAGGAACTATTGA
>CAXBHA010000296.1:0-4340 GCA_963974955.1 uncultured Yeosuana sp.
AATTGTATGTTGACAATACAAAATTATATTATTTATTTTTCTTTTTGCTGTGGTGTATTGTCGAACGCTTTTGGGTCGTCAAAGGTGATAGGAATTCTTTTTTCAGCACCAGGAATAAATGGACAAGCTTCATCAGCATTTGAGCAGGTCAGGATTGCCGCAAATTCAGATTTCGGATTAAAAGAATCGTCGTAGGTTTTTGAAAAACCTATAATTGGATGTTCGTTTTCAGAATATTTAATAGCGTAAACAGGGTTTTTCCCTTCCGAAAGAGCATTTATTATTAAGCCCATGTTTATTAAGGTTTCTGCCACCATGGGGAACATTGCAGTTGCTTCGGTTCCACCAGAATAACAAAATACATGGTTTATATTGAAATAATGTGCCATCACTTGCGCCCAAACTTGTGATAAATGACTTCGACGTGAATTATGAGTGCAAATAAAGTTTAATCGAATAGGGTGTTTATTAGTGTGTTTAGCTCTAATAAAATCAATTAAAGGTTGCAATATTTCCTTGCGTTTATCAGGAATACTATCAAGGTTTAAAGATAAAATGGAGTCTTTTAAGGTCTCAAATACCATCATTTATGTTGTTTATTGATTAACAGCAGCCACTAGTGGATGTGCAACATGAGTTACTGTTTTCTTGTAATTCAGATAATTTTAATTTTGGTTTTTCGTTTTTGTTTCCTGATTTTTCGGCATAAACAGTAATACTAAAAATACCTATACTACTTGTGTTAAATTCCTTAATCTTGTCTTGACTAAGATATTTGCTAAGGATATCATCTGGTATGGTGATTGGCTTTTCTTTTTGAATTTTTAAGCTTGAAAAACCTGCATTTGAGATTTGTTCAAGATACTCAGTTTTTTGTATGGCACCTGCTATACAACCAGCATACATTTCTGCATCTTCTCGTAAGGCATCAGGCAAATTACCAACTAAAACAATGTCTGAAATACTAAAATGTCCTCCAGGTTTTAAAACTCTATAAATTTCTTCAATCACTTTTTGTTTGTTAGGCACCAGGTTTAAAACGCAATTGCTTACTATCACATCAGCTACATCATCACTTACTGGCATATTATCGATGTCACCTTCTCTAAATTCTACATTATTATAGCCTAATTTTTCAGCATTTATGCGTGCTTTCTCAATCATAATGGGTGTAAAATCAATACCTATCACTTTCCCTTCAGAACCGGTTTCATGTCTGGCTACAAAACAATCATTGCCAGCGCCAGAGCCTAAATCAATAACCGTATCTCCTTTATTGATTTTAGCAAAATGCGTTGGAAGTCCGCATCCAAGACCTAAATCTGCATCACTTATGTAGCCGTCAGTCTCAGAGTAGTCGTCCATCATAATATTATAGACTTTGTTGGATGGTGTTGTAGCGCCACAGCACGATGATGCGTTTTCTATTTTGCCTTGTTCTGCAATTTTAGCGTACTTAGTTTTTACAATGTTTTTTAATTCTTGCTCAGTTTTCATTTGATGTTTATTTAAGCGATGAAACAATAGGTTTATTTAACAACAATTGATTGAATTAGTAGGTTTTTGATTTAAGAAGGAATTGAAAAGAGTTTCTATTTCTGTCCATTTATCTAAATTAATGCAATAGCAAACACTGGTACCTTCAATATTTCCTTTAATAATTCCGATATTCTTTAACTCCTTTAAATGTTGAGATATGGTTGGTTGCGCTAAGCCAATTTCATCGACCAGATCACCACATATACAGCTATTCATTTTAATGAGATGTTGCAAAATAGCGACTCGGGCGGGATGGCCCATAGCTTTTGCAATAACAGCGATGTTGTTTTGCTGGTCTGTAAATATTTCGGTTTTAGTTAATCCCATCTCTTTAATTATTATATTGCAATATTACGATTAATAATCGAATAAAAAAAGGCTCTAGTTTAATTGTGCGATGATATTTTACATTTTTAAGGGTTTAAAAGCTCTTAAATTTGTGAACCTTTAGGTTCAACTTATATTTAGGTTATGAAAACCTTTATTATACAAGTGTTTCAGTAACAACGCTAATTTAAACTAGAGTCTTAAATTTTTACAATTATTTGATAATAAGTCAATTAAAAAATTGAGAACGTATGTAAACCACTACGCTCTTACATTAAAAATTTTAAACATTCCCTTTGGGAAGAAATTTTTAAAATTTGTTAATGTTCGTTTCACCATCACAAATAGCCTTGATAATCGAAAGCCCGGTAAGGCCACAAATATCCTTTGCCACTACATCGAGTCGGATTTAAAAGACGCAGGTACTTTTGCATTTTTTAGAGGTGGAAGCACTCGAGCGAATTAAATTGGCCCTATGCCTGCAATACGTCCTTAATTGTTCTGTCTGTCCGTCGGGTAGAAAGTAGAAAGCTACTGGAAAACAAACCAAGACCATTCAGTTTTTGAATCCACTGACAGTCCCTTACATTGGTTTTCTTTCCTTTGATGTTTGTGAACTTGCCATTGAAATTACATCGTGTTCCATATGTTATAATTTAAATAGACTCTAAGCAGATGTGCTTTTGGCAGAGTAAATATTCTGAACGGGGTTCCACCAAGGGCGGACCGCCACTGAAGCCATCGCAAACATCTCAACCAGAAGTTTGAAAATGGGCCTTGCATGGAGCTGGACAAGGTTACAAAATTATTCGATATCCTCCGCTTACGTTAGCGGGAGAAGTCAATGCTTCGGAATTCTATTTTATCTTAATGCCCTACAGCCAGTTTCTCGTCAAAATTAATTCCCTGTGCTTTTAAAATACTTTTAACTTTCCATGCATAAAAAACCAAATATGCAAAACAAAGTACCCCAACGATATAACTCGCTTGAATACCAATACTTTCTGAAAGTAAACCTTGCAATAAACTTATAACACCACCGCCAAAAATCATCATAATTAAAAAGCTGCTTCCCTGACTTGTATGGTTGCCCAACCCGCTCACTGCAAGTGTAAAAATACATGGCCATAACGTACTACAAAATAACCCCACACTTGTAAAAGCATACACACTAATCATTCCATCCGTAGTCATTCCAATGCCCAATGCTAAAATTCCCAACAGTGAAAATATCAATAACATTCGTGCCGGATTTCCTTTACTTGCTATATCAGCAGCAATTAACACTAAAATTATAAGAGCATACACATAAAAAGGCGTCAAGTTATGTTTTGCAATCGCATTTACTGCTAAAAAGACTCCAAAAGCAAGATATGGCGCCACAAAACGCAATACTTTACGTAAACTAATATCATTGGTAAATGCTTCAACGGCACCTGTCCATCTACCAATCATTAAACTTGCCCAGTACAAGGAGATGTATGGGGCAATCTCTGAAATTGCAAACCCTAAGTTATGTTCCATATACGCCGGTAAATTACTTGCGGTAGAGACCTCAACGCCTACATAAACAAAAATACCTACCATACCCAAAACCAATTGAGGGTATTTTAAAGCTGATGACCTTGCTTTGGTTCCTGTGCTACTTACAACTTCAAGAATAGTTTTTGGTTTATCTGGTAAGGAAGAAAATTTTAATAAAACAGCAACCAGTAAAAACGCTAACCCTAAAACTAAGTAAGGAATTTTCACACTCTCAATACTCATATTTGTTGTTTTGCCCACCGAAGTTCCAAAAATGGCAAAACTGACTATAAGCGGCCCAATGGTAGTGCCAAGATTATTAATTCCACCTGCCAATGTTAAGCGTTGTGAGCCAGTCGAAATTGGCCCTAGTGCAATAGCTAATGGATTAGCTACGGTTTGTTGTAACGAAAAACCTAAAGCCACAATAAATAAACCAGATAGCATAAGCGCAAAGGATCCTGTATTAGCTGCTGGGTAAAATAATAAGGTTCCTAAAGCTGAAATAATGAGCCCTAAGACGAGGCCATTTTTATAGCCAATTTTATTAACAATATCTTTTTTTATTAATAATGAAATCCCCATATAAATAAGTGATCCTACAGTATAGGCAATATAAAACGCAAATGAAACCAATTGACTTTGTCCCTGTGTTAAATCAAATGCTTTTTTAAATACAGGAATTAGAATATCGTTACTGGCCGCAACAAATCCCCAGAAAAAGAAAACAGTTGCTAGAGGAATAAATTGACTCCATTTAGTTGGTGAATTTTCAGTATGCATAATTTAGTTTAAAAAGTAGTTAGTAATATTATTTTAAAAAATACGAAGTGTAAATATATTTTTTATAAAATAATTTAATCTATAATTTTAAAATAATTATAAAAAATCATTTGATTATTGAATGTCCGTAATTTGTCATAAGTCTGAAAATATAATAATTTTGTCAT
>CAXBHA010000297.1:0-4324 GCA_963974955.1 uncultured Yeosuana sp.
CTTTTAAAATAGTGGCTTTTTGAGTGTCCCCAGATTTATACAAGTTCCCAATTTCTTTAGACAAAGAATTTGATTCGGCCAGCAAACTATCTAGCTCTGTTTGTATGCGCCTTCTATCCTCATCACACAAAATAACATCATTTATCAAACTTGTTGCATCAATATTCCGTTTAGCCAATCCAGCAATCACCAAATCCTTGTGTTCTCTAATAAAAGGTACTTGTAACATGTTTTAAAATTTAGGAGACAAATTTAACAAATTACAAAGAAAATCATCTTTGTTTTTAACGGTAAAAATCGATTTATTTAAAATTAGATTTGATGTATTGAAGCGAGATTTCTTTATCTTTAAATAACTGTGTCTTTAAGGCCCCAACAGATTCAAATTTTACTTCATTACGTAGTCGCTTTAATATATTAATTTGAATCTTTTTATTATAGATGTTTTTCTTGAATTCAAAAAAATGAACCTCAATACTCTCCGTTTTGCCATTAACGGTTGGATTGACGCCAATATTCATCATTCCGTAATATAATTTAGCATCAATAAGGGCACTAACAACATAGGCCCCTTGTTTGGGAATTAATTTGTAATCTTCTTTAATAGTAATATTGGCCGTTGGAAAACCAATTTCAGCTCCCAAACCTTTACCGCTCACAACTTTTCCAGTAAGCATAAAATTATAACCCAAATACTTGTTTGCCTTAGTTATATTACCATCGTTTAATGCCTTTCTTATTTTTGTTGAACTAACAGACACATCATCAATATCTTGAGCAGAAATTTCTTCAACTTCAAAATGATATCGTTCACCATATTTTTTTAAATTATCAATATCGGCATTTCTGTTTCTTCCAAATCTGTGGTCATACCCAATAATAACTTTTTTTGCGTGGAGCTTGTCAACTAAAATTTGTTTTACAAAATCTTCTGCAGAAAGTCGTGAAAAAGCCTGAGTAAACTTTTTAATTAATAAAAAATCTAACCCCAAGTCGTTTATTAATTTGCTTCGCTCATCGATAGTATTAATGAGTTTTATGCTTGAATCTTTTTGCAAAACCATGCGTGGATGCGGAAAAAAGGTAAGAATAACAGACTTTAAATGATTTTTTTTTCCTTCATTTACTAATCTCTTTATTATTTTTTGATGGCCAATGTGCACGCCATCAAAGGTTCCAATGGTAACAACAGTATCGCTATTGGATATATATGCTTCAATTTTTTTTACGTTCCTCATAAAAATCAAAATTGCTCATTTCACTAAAAAAAGTTAGATTTGTTAAATTGGCTTAGTGAATTTGCCCTAATTACTATGTTATGAAAACAAAACTACATTATGTTTTGTCAATCACAATATTTTTGATTGTCTTTTCAACCTTTGGTCAAAATTCCTCTTGGAAAAAAATTCAACGGGTTAAAAATACTGAGCTTTTGTCTAACCTTCATTTAGACGAAAATAAAGTCAATATATTTGAACTTAATATAGCCTCTTTAAAGCAGCAGGTGTCGTCTGCAGAGCTGAGAACTGCCAAACAAATAAACCAAAAGACCATTATAAACTTACCAACTCCAAATGGCGACATGGAAGCTTTTAGTCTTTTTGAAGCACCCGTGTTTTCTCCTTCACTTGCGAAAAAATTTCCAAACATAAAGTCCTATGTTGGGATTGGAATTACCAATCCTAATGCACGGTTACGGATGAGTATGTCGCCACGAGGTGTACAAACCATGGTTACCTATACAGATAAACCAACCTTGTTTATGCAACCTGTTTCTCAAGGTTCTAACCAATATGTCCTTTATAAAGACCGTGACAAAACCAATTATGAAAACACCTTTAAATGTAGCACATTAGCTGAATTTAGTGCACCATTAAATAAAACCAGTAGTATAAAAATAAATGAAGGCGGCGCAAATAATCAAACCTTGCAAAAATTTAGAATTGCCATTTCCACTACGGGCGAATATACCGCTTACTATGGAGGAACAGTTGCCGGCGCATTAGCCGGTATTAATGCGACCTTAAATCGTGTTAATGAAATATTTGAAACGGACATGGCCGTAACCTTTGAGCTTGTGGATGCTACGCAACTTATTTATACTGATTCGGCAACCGATCCTTATTCCGATCCAAGTATTGGGATTTCTGACGCAAATTCTGGTTCATTACTTGGTTGGAGCCTTCAATTACAAAACACCTTATCCACACTACTTGGGGCAACAATTAATGATGCCAATGCGGCATATGATATTGGTCATTTGTTTGGTAATAGCGATAGTACGAGTGACGGCGGTGGCAATGCAGGTTGTATAGGTTGTGTTTGCGAAGACGATACAAGCTCAACCATGGACAAAAATAAAGGTGCTGCATTTACAGCTCCTGCTGATGAAATTCCAGAAGGAGACACTTTTGATCTCAATTTTGTTATCCACGAAATAGGGCACCAAATGGGAGCTAGCCATACTTGGGCATTTGATACTGAAGGGGCAGGCGTTAACTCCGAACCAGGAGGTGGTTCTACCATTATGGCTTATGCCGGTGTCGCGCCAAATAGTTTAGATAATGTACAAAATGATAGCGATGCGTACTTTCATTATCATAGTATTAAGCAAATACTAGATAATTTAATCACTAAAACGTGTCAGACCACAACACCGATTGCAAACAATCCACCGATATCTAACGCCGGCAATGATTATAAAATTCCTGCAGGAACGCCTTACATTCTTAAAGGAAGTGCTACCGACGCCAATAGTGGCGATGTTTTAACATATTGCTGGGAACAAACCGATAGTGGTAAGGTTGATTATGCTAATTTTGGACCTGCACTTACAAGTGGTTCCATGAATAGATCATTACCCCCTACAACATCACCCAACAGATATATTCCTAGATTACCAAGTGTTTTAAATGGTAATATTGAACAAACAAACCCAGGTTTAGGCAGTGATTGGGAAACAGTGGCCAGTGTTGATAGATTTTTAAGCTGGGCCTTAACCGTAAGAGATAGAAATGCTGGTGCTTCAATTGGTGGGCAATCAAGTTATGACACGATGCAAATTGAAATTATAGATGGGACTGTTTCTCAACCTGTCGGCCCTTTTGTAGTAACGTCACAAGCAAACTCCGGCATAAATTGGACACAAGGAAGCACAGAAACCATTACTTGGAATGTGGCAAATACCAATGATGTAGCTAGTGTGAGCACTCAATTTGTAAATATTTTATTATCTACAGATGGTGGTGTTAATTTTAATACCGTTTTAAAGGCCAATACCCCAAACGATGGATCCGAGAATATAATGGTTCCCAACATTGCGGCACCTTTTTGCAGAATAATGGTGGAGCCAGTAGGTAACATTTATTATGCCGTGAATTCTACTGATTTTGCAATAGGGTATATAGTGGTTACAACATGTAACCAACAGTTCTTGTCTAGCCCAAATTTAAATTTACCCATTCTTGATGGTCAAGAAACCACAAGTTCTATTAACGTTCCACTAAACGCTGTAATAAGTGATGTTAAGGTTCATGTGGATGTAACTCATTCATATATCAGTGATTTAAAGGTTGTATTAAAGCATCCCGATAATACCACTACCACAACCCTATGGGAAAAAAATTGTTCGAGCAGTAAATATCTGGATTTTAATATTGTATTTGAGGATGGCGCTAGTACAGTAACATGTGCCAGTCCAACTCAGGGCACTTATATTCCTTTCATGCCATTATCTGTTTTTAATAATTTGAACACTTTAGGAGGTTGGACTTTATCTATAACTGATGGCGCCACCGGTGATACTGGAATCCTGAACAATTGGTATCTGGAATTTTGCACAACCACAACAACCTTAAGCATTCCAGAAAGCCCCGAACCACAAACTTTAAAAGTATTTCCTAACCCAAACAACGGAGCCTTTACAGTTTCATTAAATGCATTAAACTCTAAAAGCATTGATATTGAAGTTTTTGATTTACGTGGTCGTCTTATTTTTAATAAGAGCTTCAATAATGTGACTACTGCTTTTTATGAAACAATAGATTTAAATACTGTACAATCTGGAATGTATTTATTAACTGTAAGTGATGGGATGCAAAAATCAACCAAAAAAATTATTGTAAAGTAAAAGATGTTGTCTAAAAAGGCCCTGTTTAAAGTTTTTACGAGATCAAAGCCATATCTGTAAAATAGTATTTATCATGAAACATATTAGTTCACATTTACCTGTCTTAAGCGACCGTTGAAAGATTCGTAAATGACGACTTATTTTAACTTTTTAATAAATCAAAGTTTGAATGTCCGTAATTTGTGATAAGTCTGA
>CAXBHA010000298.1:0-4310 GCA_963974955.1 uncultured Yeosuana sp.
CATTAACAATTTGCAAACCAACCGATATGATTAACAGGGCATTCCATCTGACAAAAAAAAACAAATAAATATAAACAGATGAAATTAACCTTATATTATAAACTTATTGCTTTCCATGTCTTATTGGCGGTTGCGATATTTCTATTTAGACCATTGGCCACTATTTACTTTTTATTCATCACTGTTTTTTTTAGTTATAAAATCTTGATGGCTTCTAAGAAGAATAAGTCTTTTTATGTGTTGATGGCTAGTGCTTATATAGTTGGGATTGAGGTGCTTTTAAGGATGAATGGAGGGACTTTTTTTTATGAGGCCATTAAATATTTAGTGATTGTCTTTATTATAATGGGATTAATCAGTAATAGTTTTAATAATGGATCTCTGATATATGTTTTCTATATATTGCTTTTAATACCGGGTGTTTTTGTTGCCATTACAGAAATGGGGTTCCAAACAGATATCAGAAAAGCGATTGCCTTTAATTTAAGTGGCCCTATTAGTTTGGGTATCACCGCTATATTTTGCTATAAACGCACGGTTACTTTTAAGCAAATTCAAAGCCTGTTGTTGTTTTTTTTGTTACCAATAATTAGTATGGCTGTGTATTTGGTTTTGTATACTCCAAATTTACAGGATGTTATTACGAGTACCGAATCTAACTTTGCCACTTCTGGGGGTTTTGGCCCTAATCAAGTAGCGACGGTATTGGGCATAGGCATGTTTGTTTTAACTGTTCGGTTTTTTATATCGAAAGAATCTGTTTTTCACAGACTGTTTGATTTAGTATTATTGGGGATTTTAAGTTTTAGGGCTTTGGTTACGTTTAGCAGAGGAGGTGTATTTACGGCCATAATAATGATTCTTGGTTTTATAGGATTATATTATATAAAAGTTAATATAAAAACGAAATTTCGAATTAAGGTTTCCTTACTTATTTTTATAACGATGATACTTTTTACATGGATGATAAGTTCTATTAAAACGAGTGGGTTTTTAGACAAACGTTATGCTAATCAGGACGCTGCAGGAAGAGAAAAGAAGGATATAACGACTGGCCGTACCGATTTAATAGCTTTTGAGTTTGCTGAGTTTATTGATAATCCGTTTTTAGGGATCGGCGTTGGTAATGTAAAGGAAGAGCGTTTAAACGAAACGGGTGTTGAAGCCGCATCACATAGCGAAATAAGCCGGATTGTTGCAGAACATGGTTTATTGGGGGTGTTCGCATTTTTGATTTTGCTGATCACTCCTTTGGTTTTTAGGTTAAAGAATAAAACCAACTTGTTTTTTTATTCGTTTTATCTCTTTTGGCTATTGACCATTAATCACTCGGCAATGCGCATAGCAGCCCCCGCTGTTATTTATGGCCTTTGTTTATTAAACATAAAGTATGAAGAATCTCCTATACATAGGAAACCATCTATCCAATACCGGTAAAACTGTAACCACAATTGAAACCTTGAGTAAATCATTAAGGTATGAAGGTTATAGGGTTTTTGAATTTTCAAACAAAAGGAACAAACTGTTTCGTCTTTTTGATATGCTTTTTTCGGTTTTAAAATATTCCAAAAAAGTAGATTATGTTTTAATAGACACTTATAGCACATCAAATTTTTATTATGCCTTTTTGTGCAGTCAGTTATGTCGGGTTTTTAATTTAAAGTATATTCCCATTTTACATGGGGGTAATTTGCCAACCAGACTAAAATCAAATCCACAATTAAGCAAAGCCATTTTTAAAAATGCATTTAAAAACATTTCACCTTCCGGTTATATTCAACACGAATTTGCAAAGCAGGGCTATTCTAATTTAATTTGTATTCCCAATGCTATTGACCTTAAAAATTATGCTTTCAAACAAAGAGAATTTAAAAATCTCAAAATGCTTTGGGTGCGTTCCTTTTCAGAAATATACAATCCATTATTAGCAGTGAAAATTTTAAAGACTTTATTGGATAAAAATATAAATGCATCTCTGTGTATGGTAGGACCAGAAGGCGATGGTACTTTAGAAAAAACAAAAGTTTTTGCACAAGAATTAGGAATTGATGTCATTTTTACTGGAAAATTATCTAAAAATGAATGGATAAAGCTGTCTGTAGATTACAATGTATTTATCAATACTACTAATTTTGATAACATGCCAGTAAGTATTATTGAAGCGATGGCATTAGGGTTGCCTATAATTTCAACAAATGTAGGAGGGATGTCTTTTTTAATAGATGATAATACCAACGGAATTTTAGTCGAACCAAATTCTGAAAAGGAATTTGTTAAAGCCATAGAAACTATAATTGCTAACCCAGATTATGCCATTCAACTAGCTATTAATGCTAGAAAAAAGGCTGAACAATTTGATTGGGAACTTGTTAAGCATGAATGGTTTAATCTATTATTGAATGTCCGTAATTTATCATAAGTCTGAAAATATAATAATTTTGTCATTCCGACAAAGGAGGAACCGCATTGGTTTTCAATAGATCCTTCATTTCGTTTCACTCCATTCTGAATGACAAAAATGGTACTATGAATGAATACGGACATTCAAATCTATTACAATAAAGTTCTCTAATTTATGGATTATCTTGCTATCTTTATAACCTCTCAAAACCCCTTATTTTAAAATGTCAAAACAAAGCATTCATTTCAATATTTCTGAACGCAAAGTTTTACTTCGTCTTTTTGATATTGTATTTACACTTGTTTTATTGTATTTGGTTAGTACTGTTCTTGAGTTCGATTACTTTACAATCAATGGGAAAAATTGGACCTGGGTTTTTGTGTTGATTGTCTATTTATCAATATTCGGAACTTTGTTTGAACTGTACGACTTACAGAAATCCAGTAAATTGGAAAAGGTTATTCCAGCTATTGTGCTTACGGTATCAGTAACTGTATTATTTTATTTTTTAACACCCTTTTTTACACCGGTTTTACCCGATAATCGTTTGCAAATTCTAATTTTTTATTTTGCAATTCTATTCGCCATATTTATGTGGCGATGGTCCTATATTGCATTTGTTGCTTCTCCAAGATTTTATAAAAAAGTGATTATTGTAGGTGAAACCACCAATATAGAATCTATTATTAGTGCGTTCAAGGATTCTGATCCCAATTATAAAATTGTAGGATTTATTAATTGCGAAGAAAAGCAATCTGATTCTTTAAAATTTTCTGGTGTTATGGAATATAGACCTCATGACATGCACGCCATTATTAAGGATCAAGGTGTCTCAGAAATTGTAGTGGCTAGTTATAATTCTGAGACGATCACTTCAGAAATTTATCATGATTTAATCACACTGTTGGAATCTGGATTTTCTATTCGAGAGTACACTCAAGTATATGAAGACATTACGCAACGTGTTCCTGTTCAATTTGTTGGAAAAGATTTTTATAAATATTTTCCATTTAGTAGAAGCAACCAAAATAAAATGTATTTATTTTATAACCGTGGTTTTGATATCCTTGTTTCCTTAATTGGAATATTGATTGGCACCATCATAGTTCCTTTTATTTTGGTGGGAAATTTTTTGGGAAACCGAGGCCCACTTCTTTATATTCAGGATCGAATTGGAAAAAATGGAAAATCATTTAGAATGGTTAAAATTAGAACCATGATTAAGAATGCTGAAAAAAGTGGAGCAGTATGGGCTAAAAAAAATGACGTGCGGATAACATCATTTGGTAAATTTTTAAGACATTCCAGATTGGATGAAATTCCGCAATTTATAAATATTCTAAAGGGGGAGATGAGCCTAATTGGCCCAAGGCCAGAGCGTCCTTTTTTTGTAAAGGAACTATCGAAAATACTGCCATTTTATGAAACGCGTCAAATTATTAAACCCGGATTGACTGGTTGGGCACAGGTTAAAACACGTTATGGATCTTCTATTGATGATAGTTTGCTTAAATTACAATACGATTTGTATTATATTAAACATAGAGGGTTTTTCTTGGATGTTAATATTCTTATAAAAACAGTAACGACCATGTTCTTTTTTAGAGGTCAATAAACCTTTTTGAAAAAGTGGATCAGATATAAATATCGTATAATCAGCGCTACTAAAAAAGGGATTAATCCAATTGCAAAAACCTGTACACCAAGTATCCAGTGGAGAAGCATTAAGCATAAAAGAATTACTAAAAATTTGAGATATCTAACAAACCATGCTGATACTTTCTTTCTAAAAAGTTGATATATTACCAATAAATTCAATGCACATGCCCACAATAAATTATAATTTTGATGTGTGCTTTTATGGTCGGTAGCAAACCAAAGAAGCAAAATAAGGATTCCTATAATTCCT